>CANRBG010000027.1 GCA_947628805.1 uncultured Oscillospiraceae bacterium
GCCATGCCTTCGAAGATCTCAATGTTCTTCGAGTCGGCGGAGAGCTTCACGACGGCCTTCTTCCAGCTGGCGCTGGTCCCCTCGGGGAACCGGCCCTGCCGGCGGGTCTTGCCCCGCATGTGGGTCGTGGTGACCTTGATGACGGTCACGCCGAAGATCTCCTCGATAGCCTTTTTGATCTCGATCTTGTTGGCGTCCTTGGCGACCTTGAAGGCATACTTCTTGATGTCCAGGTCCTCCATGGACTGCTCGGTGATCACCGGGCTGATTATCACATCATAAGGGGATTTCATCAGGCGAACACCTCCTCGATTTTCTGGACCGCGGCCTTGTCCACCACCAGGGTGCCGCCGCACAGGATGGTGTACGGGGAGAGGATGGTGGCGGTGGTCACGTTCACGCCGGCGATGTTCCGGGCGGACTTGAGCACGTTTTCATCCACGTTCTCCGTCACGACCAGGGCCTTGCCGGCGATGCCGGCCTTGTCCAGGAAGGACTTGAAGCTCTTGGTCTTGATCTCGTCCATGTGCAGGCCGTCCACCACCACGACAGCGTTGTCGGCGGCCTTGCCGGACAGAGCGCTCTTCATGGCCAGGCGCTTGGTCTTCTTGGTGAGGGAATAGCTGTAATCCCGGGGCTTGGGCGCGAAAGCCACGCCGCCGTGACGCCACACGGGGGAGCCGGCGTAACCGGCCCGGGCGCGGCCGGTGCCTTTCTGCCGCCAGGGCTTCTTGGTGGTGTAGGACACCTCGCCCTTGGTCAGGGCGCTCTGGGTGCCCTGACGCTGGTTGGCCAGGTAATTCACTACGCTGGAATGGAGCACGGCCTTGTTGGGCTCGATGCCGAAAACGGCCTCGGAGAGCTCGTACTCGCCGATCTGCTCGCCGGCCATATTGACCAATTTCGCTTTAGGCATTTCTTACTCTCCTTTCTCTCAGCGGTTACGCGCAGAGGCCTTCTGCGGGTTGCGGCCGGAAGCCTTCTGCGGGTTGACGCTGATACCGGCGGCCGCGTGCTTCTCGACGATCTTCTTGACGGTGGACTTGATGTACACGATGCCGCCCTTGGGTCCGGGGACCGCGCCCCGCAGGACGATCATGTTCATCTCGGGGTCCACTTTCACCACGTCCAGGTTCTGGACCGTGACCTGATCCACGCCCATGTGGCCGGCGCCGATCTTGCCCTTGAAGATCCGGGAGGGATCGGTGGACGAACCCATGGAACCGGCGTGCCGGTGGACCGGGCCGCCGCCGTGGCTGGTGGGAGTGCGCTGGGCGCCCCAGCGCTTGATGACGCCGGCGTAGCCCTTGCCCTTGCTGACGCCGGTGACGTCCACGTGATCGCCCTCGGCGAACACGTCGGCCTTCAGCACGTCGCCCACGTTCATCTCGGCGGCGCCGTCGAGCTTGAACTCATGCAGGTGCTTCTTCGGCTCCACACCGGCCTTTTCAAAGTGGCCTTTTTCAGGTTTGGTGAGCTTCTTCTCAGCGATCTCCTGGAAGCCCAGCTGGACGGCGTCGTAGCCTTCCTTCTCCACGGTCTTCTTCTGGGCGACCACACAGGGGCCGGCCTCGATGACCGTGACGGGAACGACCTTGCCCGTCTCGTCGAAGATCTGGGTCATCCCGACCTTCTTGCCAATGATGGCTTTATTCATGGTTTTCCTCCTTCGGTTATTGGTTGTTCGGCCGGTAACGGCGGCCGCGCAACATGACCCGCCTGCCACGCAGGCTGTGGGTTATTTACCTAATTACAACTTACAGCTTGATCTCGATCTCCACGCCCGCGGGCAGCTCCAGGCTCATCAGGGCCTCCACCGTCTTCTGGGTGGGGTTCATGATGTCGATCAGGCGCTTGTGGGTGCGGCGCTCAAACTGCTCCCGGCTGTCCTTATCTTTGTGGACGGCGCGCAGGATGGTGACCACCTCTGTCCGGGTGGGCAGGGGGATGGGGCCGGAGACACGGGCCTCGGTGCGCTTGGCGGTCTCCACGATGGTCTCGGCGGCCTTGTCGATCAGCTGGTGATCGTAGGCTTTCAGGCGAATGCGGATCATTTTTTGGGATGCCATTGAATTTCCTCCGTTTTTGTACGAGTTTTACGTATTCCCGCACGGGCTGCGGATTTTCTGTACACTGTTCCGTGCGTATCAGGCCCTGTCCCAAAAAACAACCCGGCTGGGCCGGTGTTTCTTTTGCCAGGCGATATACGCGGTACAAAAAAACCGCTCCGTCCGATTCCAGGCTTCTGCTCTCTCAGAAGCCCCGGACTTGCTCCCCGTGAGTTCCCGCCCGTCGGCGCAATCTCCCGGATCATCGCAGGGCATACTGCTCCCGCCGGAGCAGCGTGCCTTGATACTATAGCAAAAATCCCCCTTGCCGTCAAGGGGGATTTTACAATAATTTGAAAAATTTTTTCTTCCGTTTCTCCGTTCGTTTTTTAGCCTGTTTTTCGTCCGTTTTTTCGTCCGTCAAAACTCGAAGGGATGGGGCAGCAGCTGGCTCAGCCGGTAGCTGACATACCGGCCGCCGGAGCGGGTGCACAGCACCTCCAAATCGCCGCTGGGGCCCACGAACTCGCTCATGACCTGCCGGCAGGAGCCGCAGGGCAGGCAGTAATTCTCCCCCTCCCCGTAAATGGCGATGCGCACGAATTTCCGCCGTCCCTCGCTGACGGCCTTGACGATGGCGGTGCGTTCGGCGCAGATGGTGGAGCCCAGCGCGGCGTTTTCCACGTTGCAGCCTGTGAACACCGATCCGTCCGCGCACTCCAGCGCGGCCCCCACCGGGAAGTGGGAATAGGGCACATAGGCGTTTTGCGCGGCCTCCCGCGCCATATTGAGAAGATCCCGGTCTGTCATTTCATATCCCCCATCCTCATGCTGCCCGGCAGCGGCCCGGGCCCATGTAATATATAAAAAAGAATAAACGCGTTCACTCCAGATTCACCACCCAGTCCTGCATATCGTTGAAGATATTGTCCTGGGTAGGCGCGATGGTGGTCAGCACGCCCCGGTGGTAGAGCACCTCCGTCCTCTCAAAGCAGACGGTGACGATGGGCGCGCTCTGGGCCAGGTAATTATACAGCGCGTCCGCGCTGGTGGCCAGCGTATCCGGCCCGGCGGCCAAAAAGCCGCCGATGTAGGCCTCCAGGTTGGGGTCATGGACGCCGCCGTAGTTCAGCGCGCCGCCGGTCCCCAGCAGCGGGGTCAGATCCCAGTCGTTGCAGATCTTCACCTCGCCGTAATACAGGTCGTATGTACCCTCCTCCAGGGACTTGATATAGTCGGCGTACTCCTGCTCGGCCATGATCACGGAAAAGCCCGCGTTACGGAGCTGTGTGGCGATCTGCCGGGCGGCGGACACCTTGGCGGTGCTGTCGGAGCAGACCAGAAACGTGATCTCCGCCCGCACCGGGCCTATATCCAGCACCCCGTCGTAATCGATATCCTGGGCGCCGGCGTTTTGCAGGGAGTTGGACAGGTTCTGTTCGGAATACTCCAGGCTTCTGGCCAGGGTCTTGGGATAGAGGGGGCTGTTGGGATGGATGGGCAGCGTGGCCGCCACCGCCGCCCCCTGCATGCTGGTGGACACGATGGCGTCCCGGTCGATGGCGTAGGTGATCAGGGAGCGGAGATTGGCCTGGGCGAAGAGCGGGCTCGTCATATTGAAGCCCAGATAGTGCAGATTGGTGGTCTCCACGTATTTGATCAGGTTGGTACTGGAATAGCCCAGACTGGACATATCCAGGGGGTTGTTGACCACCAGGTCCAGCAGAGAGTCCTCGAAAGCCTGCAGGATATCCTCCGGGGCCAAATACCGCTTCAGCCGGATGGATTTCAGGGGCATCTCGTCGGCCATAGGATGGTTGGTATCCAGCTGCAGGGCCGTGGCACGGCTGTTGAATTTATAGGGCCCCGTTCCGGGGGGCATGTCGTAATAAAATGTGCCCGCCTCCACGCAGGGGATATTGAGCAGCTCGTAAAACCGCCAGTTGGGCTGGTCCAGGGTGACGGTGAAAGCCTCCTCGCTGATGCTCCCCACCCCCGTCACATGGGCGAACCGCCGGACATACTGGCCTTCGGCCCGGGCCTGGTCGATGCAGGTGGCCGCGTCGGCGGCGGTCATGGTGCCGCCGTCGTGGAATTTCCGGCTCGTGTCCACATAGAACGTCCAGTTCATGCCGTCGGCGGACTCCCAGCGGGTGATCAGATTGGGCTTGGCCTCAAAGGAGCCGTCGGCCTTGACAAGGGTCTCGTACACCAGCATGCTCACCACCCGGTTCCACAGGCTCCCGGTGGTATAGGGGTTAAAGGACTCGCTCTGCAGACTGTTCAGGGAGAACACTTTGTCGGCCTTATAGCTGGCCTGCAGCTTCTCGCCCACGTTCTGGACCACGGCCTGCTCCAGCATCTCGTCGGTGGTCGCGCCCATCTCCGGCTCCGACAGCGCGTCGCAGCCGGTCAGGGCCAGACCCGGAAACAGCGCCGCCAGCAGTATACATACGATCTTTTGAAGAGAATGATTCATAACACGATCAAATTGGCCTGAGAGCCCCGCTCCGCGCCCCGGGCCCGGTGGGACCAGAACAGGTCCTGCCGGCACATGGTGCAGATACCCAGCTCGTCTATGTTTTCCGCCGCCAGTCCCAGCTGGACCAGGCGGCGCTTCACCGCCCCGGGCAGGTCCACTTTGTATTTGCCATCCTCGGTCCCGTCGGGCCCGTACAGCCCCGCCGCGTCGCCGCCCAGCAGCTTATCCACGGCGGCGGGCACCTCCGGCCCGGTCTGGAAGCAGCACCGGCGGATGCCGGGGCCGATGGCGGCCCGGATGTTCCCCGGCCTGGCCCCCAGCGATACCATGGCTTTCACCGCCTGCGCCTCGATGTCCGCCACCGCGCTGCGCCAGCCGCAGTGGACCGCGGCGATGACGCCGGCGTCCGGGTCCTGCATCAGCAGGGGCGTGCAGTCGGCGGTGAACACCACCAGAGGCACGTCCGGCTCGTCGGTCACATAGCCGTCCGCCTCGGGCCAGGGGGTGGGCTCGGCAATGGAGTGTGCGTCCGCCCGGCGGGCGACGCGGACCGTGGTCCCGTGGCTCTGGCGGCCATGGACGAACCGGGCCGTGTCCACCCCCAAAGCGTCCCCGAACCGACGCCAATTCTCCAGCACGTTCTCCATGGGATCGCCCCGGTTGGCCCCCAGATTCAGGCTCTCGTATACGCCCCCGCTCACGCCCCCCAGCCGGGTGGAAAACCCATGCCGGCAGGTGAGCAGGTCCGATCTGAAAAATTCGACCTCCCCCATATCAGGCGTTGCGGCCGCAGCACTCTTTGTACTTGAGCGGCCGGCTGCCGTCGGCCTTCCACTTGCCGCAGGGGCAGGGGTCGTTCCGGCCGGGCTTTTTGATCTTCTTCACCGGCTGGCGCTTCACGCTGGCGTCGCCGCCCACGTTGTTCAGGTTGGCCTTGGCGGCGGCCTTGCGTTCGATGGTCTGCTCCCGGCGGACCTGGACGGTGAAGATCCGGCGGACCACCTCGTTTTTGATGCCGTTGATCATGGCCTCGAACATCTCGAAGCCCTCCTGCTTATAGGCGTCCACAGGTTTCACGTTGCCATAGGCCCGCAGGCCGATGCCCTGGCGCAGGTCGTCCATGGCGTCGATGTGGTCCATCCAGTACTCGTCCACCACCCGCAGCATGATCACCCGCTCCAGCTCCCGCATGACAGGGGTCCCGTCGGGCATGGGGCCGAACTGCTCCTCCCGGCGGGCGTATACCTGGTCCGCGGCGGCCTGGAGCTTTTCGGTGAGGGCCTCCGCCGTCAGGGCGGCAAGGCCGCTCTCCCCCGTGATCTGGCCCTTGGTCAGGAAAAGCTGGTAAAATGGCTCCAAAATCTTTTCCAGCTGCTCGGCGCTGTCCGGGTGGGGCATGCCGCCCAGCCCGTCCGCCACATCCGTGGCGATCACGTCGGAGATCATGTTGTGAACGTAGCCCCGCAGGTCCTCCCCGTCCAGCACCTTCCGGCGCTGTTCGTAGATAATGTTGCGCTGCACGTTCATCACGTCATCGTATTCCAGGGTGTTTTTCCGGGCCTGGAAGTTGCGGCTCTCCACGGTCTTCTGGGCCTGCTCGATGGCGTTGGACAGCATCTTGTTGTCCAGAGGCATGTCCTCCTCCAGGCCCAGGTTCTCCATCATGTTCATGATCCGGGCGGAGCCGAAAAGCCGCATCACATCGTCGGTCAGGGCGATGAAAAACCGGCTCTGGCCCGGGTCCCCCTGCCGGCCGGACCGGCCCCGGAGCTGGTTGTCGATGCGCCGGGACTCGTGCCGCTCGGTGCCCAGGATGAACAGGCCGCCTGCGGCCCGGACCTGCTCCGCCTCGGCGGAGGTGACTTTTTTGTGCTCGGCCTGCTTTTCCGCGAACAGCTTGCGGGCCTCCAGGATAGTCTCGTCGTCGGTGTCGGCGTAGCCGGTGGCCTCGGCGATGACCTCTTCCTCGTAGCCTGCCTTTTTCAGGTCCTGCCGGGCCAGATACTCCGCGTTGCCGCCCAGCATGATATCCGTGCCGCGTCCGGCCATGTTGGTGGCGATGGTCACAGCCCCCAGCTTGCCGGCCTGGGCCACGATCTCGGCCTCTTTCTCATGGTGCTTGGCGTTCAGCACATTGTGGGCCACGCCCTCCCGTTTCAAAAGGCCGGACAGATACTCGCTCTTCTCGATGCTCACCGTGCCCACCAGCACCGGCTGGCCCTTTTCGTGGCACTCCAATATCTGGCGGATGATGGCCCGGTTTTTCCCCGCCTCGTTTTTGTACACCACGTCCGGGCTGTCCACGCGGATCACAGGCTTATTGGTGGGCACCTCGATGATGTCCAGATTATAAATAGAGGTGAACTCTTCCTCTTCCGTCAGGGCGGTGCCGGTCATGCCGGAGAGCTTTCCGTACAGACGGAAATAATTCTGGAACGTGATGGTGGCCAGGGTCCTGTTCTCCCGCTGGACCTCCACGTTCTCCTTGGCCTCGATGGCCTGATGAAGCCCCTCGGAATACCGGCGGCCCAGCATGAGCCGGCCGGTGAACTCGTCCACGATGATGACCTCGTTGTCCTTGACCACATAGTCGATGTCCCGCTTCATGATGCCGTGGGCCTTGATGGCCTGGTTGATATGGTGGGTCAGGGTGGTATTCTCCAGGTCGGACAGGTTCTCCACGCCGAAATACCGCTCCGCCTTGGCGATGCCGCTGGCGGTGAGGGTGGCAGTGCGGGCCTTCTCGTCCACCAGGTAATCCGCGTTCTCGTCGGCAGTCTCGATCTCTTCCTTTTCCTCCACGGACACCACCACACCCTTGCGCAGGGTGCGCACGAAATCGTCCGCCCGGCGGTACAGGTCCGTGCTCTCGTCCCCCTGGCCGGAAATGATCAGGGGAGTCCGGGCCTCGTCGATCAGGATGGAGTCCACCTCGTCCACGATGGCGAAGTTGTGGCCCCGCTGGACCATGTCCCGCTTGTAAAGGGCCATGTTGTCCCGCAGGTAGTCGAAGCCCAGCTCGTTGTTGGTGCCGTAGGTGATGTCGGCGTTATAGGCTTTCTGCCGTTCCTCCCTGCTCAGGCCGTGGACGATCAGTCCCACCTCCAGACCCAGAAACCGGTGGACCTTGCCCATCCACTCGCTGTCGCGCCGGGCCAGGTAGTCGTTGACGGTGACGATGTGCACGCCCTTGCCCTCCAGGGCGTTCAGGTAGCTGGGCAGCACGGCCACAAGTGTCTTGCCCTCGCCGGTCTTCATCTCCGCGATGCGGCCCTGGTGCAGCACGATGCCGCCGATGAGCTGGACCCGGAACGGGCGCATGCCCAGCACCCGGTCCGCCGCCTCCCGGACGGTGGCAAAGGCCTCCGGCAAAATGTCGTCGGTGGTCTCCCCCGCCGCCAGACGGGCCTTGAATTCGTCCGTCTTGGCACGGAGCTCGTCGTCCGTCAGGGCCCGGTACTGGTCCTCCAGAGCCTCGATCTTATCCGCCAGGGGCTGGAGCTTTTTCACCTCCCGGGCCGAGTGGGTGCCAAATATCTTGTCAAGAATCATATTCCAGTGCCTTTCTTTAACGGAAGCTCTGCTCCGCGCTTGTATCTATAGCATGACAAGTTATTATAACACATCGGCCTGCCAAAGAAAAGGGGAAACGGTCAAATGCCCCCGCAAAATATCATGGCCGCCGGTCTAGCGGCGGTCATGGATCAGTATTCGTATATCCCGCCGCCGGTGAATTCCCGGAGCATGGCGTCGGCGGGCAGGTATTCCAGGGGCAGGGACACGAAGTTTTTCAGGGCCGGGCCCACCTGGTATATCTGCTCGTAGGGAATGTCCCGGGGGATGTTCTCGAAAAGGGGCTCGGCGATGGGGCGCATGATGCAGGGCTCATAGCCGAAGGCGGTGTCCAGCTTCACGTCCGCCTTGTTTTTATAGGGGGAGATGTTGCGCAGCTCCCCGTGGCGCACGTTCTCCCACATGCGCAGGGTATCGATGGGATCACAGCCCCGGAACAGGTGGTCCCGGACCACCCGGCGGGTCAGCCGCATCCAGGTGCCCTTGAAGGCGTACTCCCCCCTGTCGTCCACCACGTTGTCCCGGGCGGAGACGTACAGCTTGAAGGCCTCCGGGTGCACGTCGGTGATGGAGTTGTTCAAGGCGTGGATGCCCTCGAAGATGGCAACCTCGTTGTCCGCCAGGCGCAGGCTCATGCTGGCCTTGATGGAGCGCATCTGCCGGGCGAACTCGTATTTGGGCACGTAGACCTTCTTGCCCTGGCTCAAAAGGGAGAAATGCTCGTTCAAAAGCTCCATATCCATGCAAAGGGGGCTCTCAAAGTCCGGCTCCCCCGTTTCCGTCCGTGGCACGGTCTCGGGCCGGACGGTCTTGAAGTAGTTGTCCATGGACACGCTGTGACTGCGTACCCCCCGGCGGCTCAGCTCGTCCCGCAGCTTCATGGCCGTGGTGGTCTTGCCGCTGCCGGAGGGGCCCGACAGCAGCACGATGGGGCTGTGGGAGAGATTGGCGATGATCTTCTCCGCCGTCCTGGCAATGCGCTCATTGTAAAGCCGGTCGCAGTCCGCGATGAACCCCTCCGGGTCATCCGTCACAGCACGGTTGATGTCCTCCAGGTCAAATGCCATTTTGTAACATCCTTTCGATATATTCTTTCGGATACTTCGGATTCATATGCCGGCGGACGGAGCCGTCCAAACCGGGGACTTTGGTGGAGGCCCCGGCCCCCATGGCGATCACGGGGCCCAGCTCCTCCATCATGACCAGGTTGTACAGATTCCGGGTCCCAGGCCGGGCCCAGCCCACGTTCTCAAAGCCCCCGGACATGTACTTCTGCCGGTAGAGATAGTATGGCTCGTACCCGGCGGCCGTGAGCCGCTCCGCCGCGTAGTCCAGCATCCGGCCCACCGCCGCCCCGTCCGGCAGGTCCGCCCGGCACTGGGCCAGATAGGAGCCGTTTTTGATAGCCAGGGTGTGGACGGTCACGTTCTCCGGGGCCAGGTCCAGCACCGTCTCCAAGGTCCTTTCAAAGCCGGCGGGGGTGTCCTTGGGAAGCCCCGCGATCAGGTCCATGTTCACCTGGAACGTCCCGGCGGCCCGGACCAGCGCCAGCGCGTCCAGCACGTCCTGGGCGGTGTGTCTGCGGCCGATGGCCTCCAATACCTGGTCGGACATGGTCTGGGGGTTCACCGAGACCCGGGTGACCCCATGATCGCCCAGCACCGCCAGCTTCTCCGCCGTGATGGTGTCGGGCCGGCCCGCCTCCACGGTGTACTCCCGCAGACCGGACAGGTCGAAGCTGGCCGACAAGCAGGCGCAGAGGGTGTCCAGCTGCTCCGCCGACAGGCTTGTGGGCGTGCCGCCCCCAAGATACAATGTCACGGGCCGCTGGCCCGCCGCTTTCACCGCCCCGCCGGTCCGGTCCATCTCCGTCAGCAGGGCCCGCAGATAGGGCTCCATCAGCTTCTCATTGGCCCCCACCGCGCTGGATATGAACGAGCAGTAGGCACACCGGGTTGGACAAAAGGGGACGCCCGCGTACAGGGCGATATCCCCCGGGGCCAGGGACGCTTTGGCCTCCATGGCTGCCCGGGCGGTTCTCTCGCACAGGGCCGCCCGCTCCGGGGACACGTCAAAGTCCCGGGCGAAATCGGCGGCGGACCTCCCCTCGGCCAGGTACCGGGCCATGAGCTTGCCGGGCTTCACCCCGGTCAGGGCCCCCCACACGGGCTTCGGAACGCCCCAGGCCAGGGCCGCCCGGTAAAAGGCCATCTTCACCGCCTGCTGCTCCAGGCGGACCCGTTCCCGCTCCCCGGTCCAGGGTCCCACCGCCGCCGTGCCCCGGCCTGTCCGGCCGTCCCGGATCAGCGTGCAGACCGCCTGACCCGCCTCCAGGGCCACGCAGGCCCCCTCCCCGGCCAGGTCCCCGGCCGGGTATACGGGCCGCTCCGCCGGGAACAGGGTCAGCAGCATCTGCTCCGCGGCGTATTTATAATTGTGCCCTATCAAATAAAGCTCCATGGGGACCGTCCTCTTGACAGCGGTGTTTGTTCCGTGATTTAATAAGATGTTGGAAATATGGTTTCCAGTATAACACAGTTTTGTATGACTTGCACCATTTTTCGTGACCATGGGGAGGCAAAGACCTTTGAATACAGACATCGCCATCGTGGGGGCCGGTCCCGCCGGCATCTTCACCGCCATTGAGATGCTGCGGCTGGGCAGCAAGAAGAAGATCACCATCCTGGAAAAGGGCAAGAGCGTGGAAAAGCGCCGCTGCCCCAAGGCCCAGACCAACCGCTGCATGAACTGCCAGCCCTACTGCGCCATCACCACTGGCTTTTCCGGGGCCGGGGCCTTCTCCGACGGCAAGCTGTCGCTCAGCTGCGAGGTGGGCGGAGAGCTTCCCCAGCTCATCGGCGAGCGGCTGGCCCAGGACACCATCGACTACACCGATAAGATTTATCTGGAATTCGGCGCGGACGAACATGTGGAGGGCACGGAGGAGACCGAGGAAGTCAAGCGCATCCGCACCCGGGCCATCCGGGCGGGGCTGAAGCTGGTCAGCTGCCCCATCCGCCACATGGGCACCGAGCGGGCCCATCAGATTTATACCGACATCGAGCACTGGCTGCTGGACCGGGGCGTGGAGATCCTGTTCGACACCGAGTGCACGGGCCTGCTGGTGGAAAACGGCCGGTGCCGGGGCGTCAAATTCTCCGACGGCCATGCCGAGCATAAGCTGGCGGCCATCGAGACCGTGATCGCCACCGGCCGCCGGGGCGCGGACTGGCTGGAGAGCATGTGCTCTACCTACGGCGTGGACCATGTGCCCAGCACCGTGGACATCGGCGTGCGGGTGGAGGTGCGCAACGAGGTCATGGAGGTGGTGAACCGGGCCTTTTATGAGTCCAAGCTCATCGGCTATCCGCCCCCCTTCAAGAACAAGGTCCGGACCTTCTGCCAGAATCCGGGAGGCTTCGTGGCCCAGGAGAACTACGACAACGACCTGGCCGTGGTCAACGGCCACTCCTATAAGGAGCTGAAAAGCGAGAACACGAATCTCGCTATCCTGGTCTCCCACAACTTCTCCGTGCCCTTCAACCAGCCCATCGCCTACGCCCAGAAGGTGGGAGAGCTGACCAATATGCTGGCCAACGGTCAGCTTCTTGTCCAGCGGTTCGGGGACATTCTGGACGGCAAGCGCACCTGGCAAAAGGAGCTGGACCAGTCCAACGTCCGCCCCACCCTGCCCGATGCCGTGGCAGGCGACATCACCGCCGCCATGCCCTACCGGGCCATGCTGAACATCATCAACTTCATCAAGGCCATGGACCAGGTGGTCCCCGGCTTCGCCGCCTACGAGACGCTTCTGTACTCCCCGGAGCTGAAATTCTACTCCAACCGCATCCGCATGGACGAGGATTTCAACACCAACGTGGCCGGGCTCCACTGCCTGGGGGACAGCTCTGGCTGGACCCGGGGGCTCATGATGAGCTCCGTCATGGGTGTGCTCATGGGCCGCAAGCTGGCCTAAAAAAATTATAAAGAGCAAAAAAGCGAGGGCGCGTCGCATGACGCGTCCTTTGCTTTCGCTTTATCGAGGTGTCGGGCCAATCGAGCGGCGCCAAAGGTTTGACAGCCAGGACCGGAAGTGTCCCTCGATCCGCATGGTGTTGAGCGTAGCGAAACTGTGCGGGCAATTGGGGTCCCCAAAAGGCACGCCTGCCTTTTGGGGAGAGGAGGAGCCGCGAGCCATTCGAGCTTTGCCGCTTGCGGCAAAGGGAGACCTGGCTTGCGGGCGACGACGACGGACTGGCTCCGACACCACGTTAGAACGCTCTATCGGGGTATCGGGACCAGCCCGACAGCATTTCCGCCCGCTCACGTTCCGCTGACGCGTCCGAAATCGCGGTGCGGAAACGCTGCCGGTTCTGGTCTTCGGACTTGTACTGCGCCGTTCTATCTCGCCATAAAGGCGTAGAGCATCGCCGCGGCGTCGGCCCGGGTGGCCGTCCCGTCGGGCTCGGACACGTCCATGCCCAGAGCCAGGGCGATAACGCTGTATCCCCGGTCAGCGGTCACGCTCAGAAGCTCCGCCGCGTCCCCGTAGCGGGAGGGCGTCAGCAGCATCTTGATGAATGCCATCCGAGTCAGGGTCCCGTCCAGGTCAAAGTCCTCATCCCCCAGCATCAGCCCTTGCCGGGCCGCCATATCCGTCAGCGTATCGTCGTCCCACTGGTCCACGGTCTGGCCCGCCGCCTGCAGCAGCAGCCTCAGCCCGTCCCGGCCGGTGAGCTCCGCCTCCGGCTGGAACTGCCCGCCGGCGAAGCCGATGCCCGCCTCGGCCAGGGCCTGGATCTGCTCCGCCTGGTCCACGCCGTCCAGGTCGTCGTATGTATACGACTGCTCGTCCTCTTCCTCCGCCAGGATGGCCTTGCCGGTGACCGCGTCCACGCCGGATACGGCGTCCTTTCCCTCATAGTACCAGGCCAGGCGCAGTTCCTCCACATAGGTATACCCCTGGGCCAGCAGGTCCGCGTAGGCCGCGTTTTCTTCCAAAGTGATGTCCAGGGGCCAGGCCACATAGCCCAGCGTCACGTCCAGGGCGTCGGCATAGGCTTTCTCCGCCGCCGCCTGCTTCACCACCTGGTCCGCCGGGCCGAATCTCACGTCCTCGTCCCAGTCCAGATAGTAGCTGTCCACCGTGCCGGAACTGGGATTGACGGTCACGGACGCGCTGTTTTCCGGGAAGAAATAGCCCTCGTGGACCTGGGCGAAGGTCACCATGTCGTCCTCGTTGTAGTCCGACAGGGTGCAGATATCCGCCTGCTCCGCCAGTTCCGGGGCCGCCAGGGACAGGAAATTCTCCGCCGCCCGGGTCCGGTTGGTGTCCGTCATGACCACCGCCTCGTCCCGCTCATAGAGAGGGTAGGCGGTGCTCACAGACAGGAGCCGGCCGGTCTTGGCGTTGACGGTCAGGCTCTTGTAGACGGTCAGATCCCCGCCGGCCTCCTCCGTCTGCCGGAAGCCCTCCGCCGTGAAGCCGTAAAGCTGCTCGGCGGTCATGGTCGTCACATAGCGCAGGGACGCGGTGATGGTCTTGCCATCCGGGTCCATGGCGTAGGAGCACCGCTGCAGCTGGAACACGTCCAGGCCCAGGGCCGTGAGCTTGCGCAGCTCCTTGTCCAGGGCGGACCCGTCCAGCACGTCCCCGTACTGGCCGATGGACTGCTGCTCCGCCTCGGTGATGTAAGCGCCGGCGTCGCTCATGGCCTCCTCCGCCATGGGTTCCGCGCCCTTGCCGTACAGACCGTTCGCCATGGACCCGCCGCCGACAGAGGCGTACAGCGCGTCCATATCCACCGTCTCGCCGCTCTGGGCGTCCACCACCGCGTAGGGCCCTACGGGCACGTACCGCAGCGCCGCGCCGCCCTCTTCATCGGAGACGTAGTAGAGCTCCATCTTCACCGCCGAGGCCAGGCCCTTGGCCCCCGCGGCCTCATCCGCGGCGGGCTCCGCCGCCGGCAGCTGGCCCACATAGCCCCCATAGCAGTCGGAGCGGTAGAAGCTGGAAAGGCCGTCGCTGTTGACGATCAGGTTGAAGGTCACCGGGCTGGGCAGGCCGTTTTTCTCCACGCCGCCGGTGAAGCGGTAATACCCGTCCCGGCCCATGCCGGTGTACACGTCGTCGATCCGGCCGCTCTCCTCCCCCACGAACAGCTTGTCGAGCCACTCCTGGGCCATCTCCCGGGCCTCGTCCTCGCTGAGCGGCGGGAACACCGGATCGAAGCCGTAAAAGCTGTCGCGATCGTCGCTGTTCTGCCAGTAGTCGGCGTTCAGGATGGTCCCGTCCTGCCGGACCTGGGCGGACATCTGCCGGTCGTCGTCAGTCCAGGTCAGGCTCCACTGTGGCATCACCCCGTCATAGTAATCGCTGGTCAGGTCCGAGTAGCCGTTGTCCACCTCCAGCGTGGTCTTCACCCGCAAAATGAGATCGGTCAGCTCCGCCTCCAGCTCCGTCTGCTCCGACGGCGCTTCTTCCTCCGGCACCGGGTCCACGCCGGGCGTGGGCGCCGCGCCGTCCACGGCCTGGCCCTCCGCCGGAACGGCCGTCTCACTCGCCGCCGCCAGGGCGGGCACGGTCAGGCCCCAGACCATCGCCAGGGCCAGCAGTACGGATAACAGGCGCTTCATATGTTTGCGCTCCTTTCTCCTTCTCCGTCCGGCGCGCCGGACAGAGGGCGAAAAATTGTTTCTTCTGTAACCATTATAACAAGCGCGTCCCGCGCCTGCAAGGGGAACCGGTCGGAATTAAAAGAAAATTCATTCTTGACAGGGCCGGCAAGGTATGGTAACATATATGCCGTTCAAAGACAGCCGGCGGCCCGGTATCCGGGCGTAAGTCCTGCCGAGGACATCATGATCATATGGACTTCATGTGTCTTTGTCTCTTTGGACAAGGACATTTTTCATTACAGGAGGTGAAAACCAACTTATGCCCAGCAAAGCGATACTGACCGAGAAGCAGGCCATCGTCGAAGCGCTGGCCAAGCGCCTGCAGGAGGCCCAGGGCGGTCTTCTGGTGGACTACAAGGGCATCAACGTCTCTCAGGACACGGAGCTGCGCCGGGACCTGCGGGAAAAGGGCGTGGAGTACACGGTGGTGAAGAACACCCTGACCAAGCTGGCCCTGGATAAGGCGGGCCTGTCCGGTCTGGACGACCACCTGAACGGCACCACTAGCCTGGCCACCAGCGCCACCGATCCGCTGGTCCCCATCCACGAGCTGACCGAGTTCAGCGACAAGATGGGCGACCTGTTCACCATCAAGGGCGTGTTCGTGGACGGCAAGGTCCTGACGGACGCCGAGGTGGCGGAGCTGGCTCCCCTGCCCAGCCGTGACGCGCTGTATTCCAAGGTCCTTGGGACCATGCTGGCTCCCATCACGTCCCTGGCCGTTGTCCTGGGGCAGGTCCTGGAGCAGAAGGGCGGCTCTCCCGCCGCCGCTGAAGAGGCTCCCGCCGCTGCGGAAGCCGCCGCCGAGTAAGGCGAAACGATTTGATAAAATATTTGGAGGATAATGATAATGGCTAGCGAAAAAGTTACCGCTATGATCGAAGAGATCAAGGCCCTGTCCGTGCTGGACCTGGCCGAGCTCGTACATGCGATCGAGGATGAATTCGGCGTTTCCGCCGCCGCTGCCGTGGCCGCTCCCGCTGCCGCCGCCGCCGGCCCCGCCGTGGAAGAAAAGACCGAGTTCGACGTAGTCATGACCGACTTCGGTTCTGAGAAGATCAAGGTCATCAAGGAAGTCCGCGCCATCACCAACCTGGGCCTGGCCGAGGCCAAGGCCAAGGTGGAGGGCGTTCCCACCGTCATCAAGGAGCAGGTCTCCAAGGACGAGGCCGAGGAGCTGAAGAAGCGCCTGGAGGACGTGGGCGCGAAGGTCGAGCTCAAGTAAGTCGTTTGAAAGGCAAAGCCTTTCAAACGAAAAAGATGCAGCTTGCTGCAGCGCAAAGCGCCTCCGCCGATCCGGCGGAGGCGTTTACGTTTGCAAGCTGATAAGTATTTTTTTCCGAGGCGCATGTCCCCGGAAAAAATGATTTGAATTTAGTTTACATAACGTTTATTCTTTCATCACAAGGCCCCTGTCCGTCGGACAGGGGCCTCGCTTTACAGGAAGGAGCGGTTCACAGCAGGTTGATGCCGGCGGCCCGGCAGGCGGCGTAGGTCACCTCGTCCCACACGCCGGACTGGACCTCGCCGATGTGGGCGCAGCCCATCAGCAGCATGCACAGCCGGCTCTGGCCGATGCCGCCGCCGATGGTCAGGGGCAGCTCCCCCGCCAGCAGGGCCTTATGGAAGGGCATTTCCCGCCGGTAGTCGCACCCGGCCTCGGTCAGCTGCTTATCCAGGCTCTCCGGGTCCACCCGGATGCCCATGGAGGACAGCTCAAAGGCCCGGTCCAGCACGTGGCTGCGGACGATGATGTCCCCGTTCAGCTCCCAGTCGTCGTAGTCGGGGGCCCGGCCGTCGTGGGGCTGGCCGGAGCGGAGCTTCTTGCCGATCTGCATCAAAAACACTGTCTCGTGGGTCTTGGTGAATTCGTTTTCCCGCTCCGGGGGCGCCAGATGGGGGTACAGGTCCTCCAACTCCTGGGCGGTGATGAAGGTGATGTCCCGGCAGATCTCGGTCTTGATCTGGGGAAAGGCCCAGCGGACCTCGTCGCAGGTCATGCCGATGGCGTCCACGATCCGCTGCACCGTGTACTTGAGAAAGTCCACGTTCCGCTGCTCGGGGGCGATGATCTTCTCCCAGTCCCACTGGTCCACATACACCGAGTGGAGGTTATCCAGCACCGGCTCGTCCCGGCGGATGGCGTTCATGTCCGTGTACAGGCCGTTGCCCACCCGGAAGTCGTATTCCCGCAGGGCCCAGCGCTTCCACTTGGCCAGGGAGTGGACGATCTGGTACTCCCCTGTCCCGGTGGCGGGCACGTCAAAGCTCACGGGCCGCTCCACGCCGTTCAGATCGTCGTTCAGGCCCGTGTCAGCCCGGACGAACAGAGGCGCGGAGACCCGCTTTAAATTCAGCGCGGCCCGGAAGTTGGACTGGAAATGGCTCTTGATGAACTCGATGCACTGCTGGGTGTCGTACACATCCAGGACCGTCTTGTATCCCTCAGGGATGGTCAGCATAGCTCATGGCCTCCTTTAACGAACGCTGAAAAGCATTTCTCCGTAAGACGGATAGGGCCAGTACCGGGAGCTGGTGATGGTCTCCATCTCGTCCACGTAGATGCGCAGCTCGCTCATGGTGGCGAAGATGGTGTCCCGGCAGAAGTTGGAAAGCTCCTCGCAGGCGGTGATGTCGTTGGACTCCATGATGGCCCCGTCCAGCGCGTCGGCGGCCTTGCTGGTGGCAGCGGTAAGCTCCCCCAGCCGTTTCAGGGCGGCCAGATCGTAGGTGCAGTCCACCTCCGGGCCGATGGCCTTCTTGTCGGCCACGGCCTTGGCCAGCTTCCCGCCGTACAGGCTCACCGCCGGCAGGATGTCCTTGCGGACCATGTCGGACATGGTCATAGCCTCGATGCGGATGGTCTTGGCGTAGTTCTCCTGCATGATCTCATACCGGGCGTGCATCTCCGTCTCGGTGAAGACCTTGTTGCCCTCGAAGAGCTGAATGTTTTTCTCGGACATATAGTGAGGCAGGGCCTCGGGGGTGGTGCGCAGGTTCAAAAGTCCCCGGCGCTGGGCCTCCGCCACCCAGGACTCGTCGTAGCCGTTGCCGTTGAAGACAATGCGGATGTTCTCCTTCACCGTCTCCCGGATCAGGTCGTGCAGGTCCGCGTCAAAGTCGTCAGCGGCCTCCAGCCGGTCGGCGAACCGGCGCAGTTCCTCCGCCACGGCGGTGTTCAGCACGATATTGGCCTCGGAGATGGACTGGGCGGAGCCGGGCATGCGGAACTCGAATTTATTGCCCGTGAAGGCAAAGGAGCTGGTACGGTTCCGGTCCGTGGAATCCTTGGGGAACCGGGGCAGCACGCTGACGCCGACTTTGAAGGGCTGCTTGTCAGAGGAAGCGTATTTCTCGCCGTCCATGATGGCCTTCAACACGCCCTCCAGCTCGTCGCCCACATACACGGACAAAATGGCCGGCGGGGCCTCGTTGGCGCCCAGGCGGTGGTCGTTGCCAGCGGTGGCTACGGAGATGCGCAGCAAGTCCTGATACTCGTTCACGGCTTTCAGCACCGCGCACAGAAACAGCAGGAACTGGGCGTTCTCGGCGGGGGTATCGCCGGGCTCCAGCAGGTTCTCGCCCTTGTCGGTGGACATGGACCAGTTGTTGTGCTTGCCGCTGCCGTTGACGCCGGCAAAGGGCTTTTCGTGCAGCAGGCACTCCATGCCGTGGCGCTTGGCCACGGTGCGCATCAGCTCCATGGTCAGCTGGTTGTGGTCGGCGGCGATGTTCACGGTGCTGAACAGCGGGGCCAGCTCGTGCTGGGCCGGGGCCACCTCGTTGTGCTCGGTCTTGGCCACCACCCCCAGCTTCCACAGCTCGTCGTTGAGCTCCTTCATGAAGGCCACCACCCGGGGTTTGATGGCGCCGAAGTAGTGATCGTCCAGCTCCTGGCCCTTGGGGGGACGGGCCCCGAACAGGGTCCGTCCGGTATAGATCAGATCCTTGCGCCGGTCAAAGACGCTCTTATCCACCAGGAAATACTCCTGCTCCGCGCCGGCGGTGGCCCGGACGGAATCCACCTCCGTGTCACCGAACAGCCGCAAAATACGGATGGCCTGCTTGTTCAGGGCCTGCATGGAGCGCAGCAGCGGGGTCTTTTTGTCCAGGGCCTCGCCGGTGTAGGAAACGAAGGCCGTGGGGATGTACAGCACGCCGTCTTTCACAAAGGCATAGCTGGTGGGGTCCCAGGCGGTATAGCCCCGGGCCTCGAAGGTGGCCCGCAGGCCGCCGGAGGGGAAGCTGGACGCGTCCGGCTCGCCCTGGACCAGCTCCTTGCCGGAGAACTCCATGATGGCCCGGCCGTCCCCGGTGGGATGGACGAAGCTGTCATGCTTCTCGGCGGTGACGCCGGTCATGGGCTGGAACCAGTGGGTGTAGTGGGTGGCCCCCTTCTCCACGGCCCAGTTTTTCATGGCCGTTGCCACCACGGTGGCGATCTCCGGGGTCAGCCGTTTATCATGGTGGATCGCGTGGATCACCTGCTTGTAGGTCGCATGGGGCAGGCGGGCCTGCATGACCGCCTCCGAAAAGACCATGGAACCGAAAATCTCTGGTACGTTGCTCATTGACGCCTCTCCTTTACTGTCATGTTGCGCTTGCAGCGAAAGCAAAAACGGCACAGGCATGCGGGAAGATATCCGCGACGCCTTTGCCGTTTCATCGGTTTGATTTTACATGATTTGCGCACCCGCTGTCAAGGGGCGCGTGCTGGGCATTTCCTACAAAATCCGCCGCCCCATCCAGGGGGATATTGTCGCTTGCCCCATTCTTTTCCGAAAAATTGACAAACGGCTATTTTGTGAGTAGAATTTTCATAAATGTATGATGCCCCTGTGCCCGCCGACGCCTTCGCTTGCCGGCCATTCTATGAAAGGAGGACGGAAACGGTGCAGCCACGGCCCTACGCGTCGCTTTTGCTCATTACCGATTCCCGGGATACGGCCGCCCATTTCGCCGCCTTTCTCCCCGCCGACCGGTTCGCCCCGGAGCTGAACGTCTGCTCCCCCCTGGAGGCGGGATACGTGCTGGGCGAGACAGCCTACGACGTGGTGGTCATAGACGACTCCGTCCCCTCCGACGCGGCCACGGACCTGGCCGCCTCCGCGGCGGAAAACGGGGTGTCGGGAGTGCTGCTGCTGGCGGACGGGGCCCGTTTTGAGGCCGCCAGCCGCTACGCGGACCAGCACGGGTTCATGACCCTGCAAAGCCCCGTGGACCCCTCCCTTTTGAAGCAGAGCCTGGGCATGATGGCCACCATCTCCCACCGGATGCACGCGCTGGAATCCCGGGCCGCGTCTCTGCAGAAGAAGATGGATGAGCTGCGCATCGTGGACCGGGCCAAGCTGCTTTTGATCCAGCGGTTCAAAATGACCGAAAAACAGGCCCACCGCTTCATCGAAAAGACCGCCATGGACCGCTGCGTCACCCGCCGGGCCGTGGCCGAGACCATCATCCGTACTTACGACATTTGACATAGAGGTGCAACATGAAACGCGAAGCTGTCCTTATCATCGACTTCGGCGGCCAGTATAACCAGCTCATCGCCCGGCGGGTCCGGGAGCATCACGTGTACTGCGAGCTGAAAAGCTATACCGTCACCCTGGATGAGATACGTGCCTTTGACCCCATCGGCATCATCTTCACCGGCGGGCCGGGCAGCGTCTACGCCCCCGGCGCGCCCCAGGTGGACCCGGTGATCTTCGATCTGGGCGTGCCCATTTTGGGCATCTGCTACGGCTGCCAGCTGATGGCCCACCATCTGGGGGGCCAGGTGACCCCCGCCCAGGACGACGCCGCCCGGGAGTACGGCAAGACCCACACCTACTTCGACACGGACTGCCGGCTTTTCAGGGGCCTGCCCGCTGAGAGCGTCACCTGGATGAGCCACGGGGACTATATGGCCCGGGTGCCGGAGGGCTTTTCCCTGGCCGCCCACAGCGACAACTGCCCCAACGTGGCTATCGCCGACGAAGCCCGGGGCTTTTACGGCGTGCAGTATCACCCGGAGGTGAACCACACCGAGTATGGGGCCCAGATGCTGAAAAACTTCCTCTACGAGGTCTGCGGGGCCCACGGGACCTGGACCATGGGGGATTATAAGAAAACCGCCGTGGCCGGTCTGCGGGAAAAGATAGGCGGCGGAAAGGTGCTGCTGGCCCTGTCGGGGGGCGTGGATTCCTCCGTGGCGGCGGCGCTGCTGGCGGAGGCCGTTGGCAGCCAGCTCACCTGCGTGTTCGTGGACCATGGCCTGATGCGCAAGGACGAGGGCGACGAGGTGGAGGCGGCCTTTGCCCCATGGCCCGTCAACTTCGCGCGGGTCAACGCCGAAAAGCGGTTTTTGGACAAGCTGGCCGGGGTCACGGAGCCGGAGCGCAAGCGCAAGATCATCGGCGAGGAATTCATCCGAGTCTTTGAGGAAGAGGCCAAGAAGATCGGCGCGGTGGACTATCTGGTCCAGGGCACCATCTATCCGGACGTGGTGGAGTCCGGTACCGGCGATGCCGCCGTTATAAAGAGCCACCACAACGTGGGCGGCCTGCCGGACTACGTGGATTTCAAGGAGATCATCGAGCCGCTGCGGCTGCTTTTTAAGGACGAGGTCCGCCAGCTTGGCCGGGAGCTGGGTCTGCCGGAATATCTGGTCACGCGTCAGCCCTTCCCCGGCCCGGGCCTTGCCATCCGGGTCATCGGGGATATCACGAAGGAAAAGCTGGACACCCTGCGCCAGGCGGATTACATCTTCCGGGACGAGGTCGCCAAGGCCCACCTGGAGGGGACCATGGACCAGTATTTCGCGGTGCTGACCAACATGCGCTCGGTGGGGGTCATGGGGGACGGCCGGACCTACGACTACACCCTGGCCCTGCGCAGCGTGACCACCTCGGACTTCATGACGGCGGACTGGACCCGCATCCCCTATGAGGTGCTGGACGCGGTCTCCACCCGGATCGTCAATGAGGTGCCCGGCATCAACCGCATCGTCTATGATATCACCGCCAAACCCCCCGCCACGGTGGAGTGGGAATAACTGACAAAACCCGCAAAGCCTTGAAAACACTGGGTTTTTGAAGCGGAAACGGGGCATTTGATAGC
>CANRBG010000028.1 GCA_947628805.1 uncultured Oscillospiraceae bacterium
ATAGCGTCTTTCTTGGTCGTGGAATAGCCCGCCCAGATTTTGGCCGCGTCCGTTGTCACATTGGAGCCGCCCACAAGATACTTACCCGGTTCCAGACAGTAGGCCGGGGAGCCGTTGGCGTAGATGATATGGCGGGGATAAGTCGCCCCACCGACCCAGCGGCCATCATACTGAAATGAGTTAGCGTATTTGATGGAATTGTTGGACGAGTCGTAGCAGCTCCGCACAGCGATGGTGGCGCTGTTACTGTTGGCGGCAAACATCATGGGGCCGTCCTCCGGGGGATTGTTCGGTCCCATCTCTATCCCGTCGCCGCAAGGTTCGTCAATGCTGGGGCCGTCCTCATTGGGCAGGCCGATTTCCGGGGCCTCGGTGGGCGCGGGCGTTTCAGTCGGAGCCGCCGTGGGAACAGGCGTAGGCTCCGCTGTGGGTGCGGGGGCAGGCGTGGCCGTGGGCGCGGCGGTTTCTGCCGGGGTGGGTGTCTCTGTCTCCGGCGCGGGCGTGGCCCCCGTGGTCGGTTCGCCCTCCGGCTCCCCGCTGGGCGGGGCGTCGTCCGCGAAGGCTCCCACGGCGCACAGGCTCAATGCCAGGATCACGGCAAGCGCCAGAGACAGGATGCGCGTCATAGATTTCAAATGTTGTCCTCCTTTGTGTTTTGGATTTGTACGCCGGGATAAAAGAAAGAAAAGGTCTATTCACCTCCCTCCGTATTGGATTTGTATATAAAAAAAGGCCCACCTTGGCGGCGGGCCTCGTTGACAGGGAAATGCGTCTCATGGTGAGACGCATTTCTTGCGAATGAGAAGTGGTTGAAAGAGTGTTATTCAAACGGTATAATAAATAATGGGGGTGGTGCTATGAAAAAGAAGGATAGCAAAGTAAAGGCTTTTTTCGTGAAATATCGAAAAACCGTTATATTTATTTGTGTTGCTATACTTCTCCTTGTTCTTGTTATGCCATTATTGATTGATGGAGCATACATATTAGGTGAGCGGTGGTTAATCATACGGACAAAATGGGATGCAGCAGATGCTCTTTCATTTTATGGTTCGACCTTGTCGCTATTAGGAACGGTTGTACTTGGTGCTATTTCTATTTATCAAAACAGAAATGCTCATAAGTTAAACTTACAAATGCAACAGCTTGAACGCGCAAAATTTACTTCTATGATTTCACTCTCTGAGTTAAAGGTACGTCGCGTTCATAACAAGAGAGACCACAAGCTAAAAGAAATTGCTATTGAAATTACTGAAATAGTAGATTTTTTAGGGGAAAAAGCAACTGGGGAGTGTTATATAATTGAAATGTTACTTAGAAATAGTAGTTCTTACCCCGTCGTTCAGTTCACCGCGAGTGTAAGTGTACGCAATCAGGATGGTTTTTTTACAAACGCAAGATACCCTATTGTCTGTCAAGGCCTTTCAATTCCTGAGCATGGTGCTACAGGGGTGCGGTTTATTATTCCCTGTCAACAGGTTGATGAAGCAAAGAACCATGATCTTCAGCTTGGACTAGAATTTGTCAACATTTTCAATTTTTCAACATCTGCAACTGTGTTTATCGAAAATGTTCCGAAAACTATAACAGCTATTGCTTGTAAATATAACTACTCATTAAAGATACATCCAGAGTTGAATACAAGGTATCCATCTTGATTGCTAAAAATGCGTCTCACCATGAGACGCATTTTTCTATGAAAAAGCAAGGCCCCGGTCAGAGCCTTGCTGTATAAAGCGGGTTAGTAGTGTTTTTCCTTGGAAATAGCGGGTTTCACGGGTGGGTTCATATATCAATGCACCAGTGGGACCGATAGGGCCGGTGACGCCGGCGGGGCCCGTAGGACCGGTGGGACCGGCGATCAGAGACGGACAGCAGGGCTGCGTGGGGCAGGGGTAACGGTACAGGCCGTTGGCCTGCTGCCCACAGATGATGTTCATGTTCTCAGAACCGCAATCTGCCATAATTTCCTCCTTTGGGCTTGTGTGCCCAATCCTACTATATGACGCTGGCCGCCGGGCGGTGCGGCCTGAGCCCGCTCCGGGGACGGAGCGACAGAAAAATTTACAAATTGCGGTTGTATTGGACAGAGCTTTGTAGTAAAATGCACAATAATAACGGGGAGATTTATCCCGGTAGAATATTTGCGCGTAAAAGTGCGAGATGCCAGACGGAAAGAGGGGGACTTGATGACAGACAAGGAAAGAAAAGAGCTTCAGATCATGGCTACCCGTGTGCGGGAGGGGATCCTGACCGCTACCCACGGGGCCAAGAGCGGTCACCCGGGCGGGAGCCTTTCGGCGGCCGATGTGTTCACCTATCTCTACTTCAAGGAGATGCGCATCGACCCGGCGGACCCCAAAAAGCCTGACCGGGACCGCTTCGTACTCAGCAAGGGCCATACCGCGCCGGGACTTTACAGCGCGCTTGCCTACCGGGGCTATTTCCCGGTGGAAGACCTGCCCACCCTGCGGCACATCGACTCGTATCTGCAGGGTCACCCCAACATGAACACGGTGCCGGGCGTGGATATGTCCACAGGCTCCCTTGGCCAGGGACTGTCCGCTGCGGCTGGCATGGCCAAGGGCGCCAAGTTCCTGGGCAAGGACGTGAACGTGTACTCCGTGCTGGGCGACGGGGAGCTGGCCGAGGGCCAGATTTGGGAGGCGACCATGTTCGCCGCCCACTATAAGCTGGACAACCTGTGCATCATCGTGGACCTGAACGGCCTGCAGATCGATGGCCGGACCGTGGACGTGATGAACACCGCCCCGGTGGACGAGAAGTTCGCCGCCTTTGGCTGCGATGTTGTGACGGTTGACGGCCACGACTTCGACGCGCTGGAGGCTGCCTTTGACCGCTTCCACAAAAACCACGGCAGCGGCAAGCCCACGGCCATCCTGATGAAGACGACCAAGGGCAAGGGCGTGTCCTATATGGAGGACCAGGCCGGCTGGCACGGCAAGGCGCCCAACGATGAGGAATATGCCCAGGGCATGGCGGAGCTGGCCGCCGCCCGGGCTGCGCTGGAGGAGGTGTGAGAAATGGCTGACGTGAAAAAGATCGCGACCCGGGAGAGCTACGGCAACGCCCTGAAAGAGCTGGGGGAGACCGCTAAGGATGTGGTAGTGCTGGATGCGGACCTGGCCGGGGCCACCAAGACCGGCGTGTTCAAAAAGGCGTTCCCGGACCGGCATTTCGACTGCGGCATCGCCGAGGCCAATATGATCGACGTGGCCGCGGGCCTGTCCACCATGGGCCTGGTGCCCTTTGCCTCCACCTTTGCCATGTTCGCGGCGGGCCGGGCCTATGAGCAGGTCCGCAACACCATCGGCTATCCCCATCTGAACGTGAAGATTGGCGCCACTCACGGGGGCATCTCCGTGGGCGAGGACGGCGCCAGCCACCAGTGCTGCGAGGACTTCGCCCTCATGCGGACCATCCCCGGCATGACGGTGCTGTGCCCCGCCGACGACGTGGAGGCCCGCCAGATGGTGAAGGCCGCCTATGAGATGAAGGGCCCGGTGTACATGCGCTTTGGCCGGGCGGCCACCCCGGTGATCCACGGGGAGGACTTCCACTTCCAGATCGGCAAGGGCGAGGTGCTGGCCCAGGGCTCAGACGCGGCCATCATCGCCACGGGCATCATGGTGCCGGAGGCAGTGGAGGCGGCCAAGCTGCTGGCGGAAAAGGGCGTTCACGCCATGGTGATCAACATGGCTACCATCAAGCCCCTGGACGAGGAGCTGGTGGTGGAAGCGGCCAAGAAATGCGGCAAGGTGGTCACCGTGGAGGAGCACACCGTCCTGGGCGGCCTGGGCGAGGCCGTGTGCGGCGTGCTGGCGGAAAAATGCCCCGTGCCGGTGAAGCGTATCGGCGTCAACGACGAGTTTGGCCACTCCGGCCCGGCGGCGGCCCTGCTGGCGGCCATGGGTCTGGACGCGGCGGGCATCGCCAAGACCACACTGGCGTTTTTGGGGAAATAAAAAAGCAAAAGGAAAAAGCTCCCGGTCCATTCGGACCGGGAGCACATTCTTATTTGTCAGGATCAGTCCGAGCCCAGCACCCGCACGCCCTGGGGGGTGATGCGGATGCGCTGACAGGCGCCCTGGCCGAAGAACTCGTCCATGGCGGCCTGGTATTCGGGAAAAAACTGGTCCGGCATCAGGGCCAGCACGTACCCGGCAAAGCCGTTGCCGTGTACCCGCCAGGCACCCTTGCCCGCCAACAGCCGGCTGGACTCCTCCAGACCCAGGGTGAGCCCCGCGCCGCACACCTCCGACCAGATGTTGCGCAGGTACAGCTCCGAGCTGCGGCCTGACTGGTTCATCAGCTCCATATACCGGGCCCCGTCCCGCAGGCCCAGGGCGTCCGCCATGGAGGAGACCCGCCAGGTCTCGTCGAAAAAGTGGCGGGCCCGCCGCCATTTTGGGTCGTTTTTATGCAGGGGCCACTGCTCGTCGAAGATGGGCTGGCGGACCTTGGCCAGGAATGGCTCGCCAAAGCTCTGGGCCACCTCCGCCATATCCGCGGTGATCTGGGCGTAGGCCGGCTCCGCCGGGGTCGCGCTGCCGCCGGTGTTCGTCAGGCACAGGGTAAGTCCCAGCTCCCGGAAGTCGCAGGGGATGGAGACGATCTTGTTTTCCAGCACGTCCATATACACCCCGCCGCCCATGGCGCAGGTCAGTGGATCCACCAGACCGCAGGGCTTGCCAAACCAGCGGGACTCCGCCTTCTGGGCGGCCCGTGCCAGGTACTCCGGGGAAACGTCCGCGCCGGAGAAGGTGATGAAGATGAAACCGGCCAGCACGCAGAAGGCCGTGGAGGAACTGAGGCCCCTGCCGGGGGGCAGATCGCTGATCATATAGGCGTCAAAGCCTGTGGGGTTTGGGATGGCGTCCCACAGCTCTCCGGCAACGCCCCGGACCAGCGCCGCGGAGGAGCCCTGCTCCTTCTCGTCCGGCCAGAGCCGGGACAGATCCACCTCAATGGGATCGAAGCCCTGGCAGAACACCCGGATGACGCCGTCGTCGTTGGGAGCGGCCTCGGCGGTGATGCCCCAGTCCATGGCGGCGGCCATTACGCGGCCCCGCTGCAGGTCAGTGTGATTCCCGGCCAGCTCCACCCGACCGGGACAGAAAAATCGGGTCATGTTCTATGCTTTCTTTCTCGCACTTTTTCTCTATGATACCACAATACTACAATACAATTATATGGTTGCTTTCTGGGCCTTTCAACATTATAATGTGTAATTAAGATTACAAATAATAAAAACATTACAAGGCGGAACGATGAAGATCAACGAAAGACTCAACCTGACCATGCTGTGCGACTTTTACGAGCTGACCATGGGCAACGGATACCTGGCGTCGGGCATGGACGAGAAGATCACCTATTTCGACCTGTTTTTCCGGGACGTGCCGGACGGAGGCGGCTTCGCCATAGCCGCGGGACTGGAGCAGGTGATCGAGTATGTGCGGGACCTGCACTTCGGACCGGCGGACATAGCCTATCTCCGGAACCGGGGTATCTTCTCGGAGGAATTTCTGCGGTATCTGGCAAACTTTAAATTCACAGGGGATATCTGGGCGGTGCCGGAGGGCACGCCGGTCTTCCCCCGGGAGCCGCTGATCACGGTCCGGGCCCCGGCTATCCAGGCCCAGCTTCTGGAGACGTACATGCTGTGCGAGATGAACCACCAGTGCCTGATCGCCACCAAGGCCAACCGTATCGTTCGGGCGGCCCAGGGGCGGACGGTGCTGGAATTCGGCTCCCGCCGGGCCCAGGGCATGACGGCCGCGCTGGTGGGGGCCCGGGCGGCCTATATCGGCGGATGTGCCGGAACAGCCTGCGCCTTGTCAGATCAGATATTCGGCGTTCCGGCCGGGGGCACCATGGCCCACGCCTGGGTACAGATGTTCGACACGGAGCTGGACGCGTTCCGGGCTTACTGCCGGACCTACCCCACGAACGCCACCCTGCTGGTGGACACCTACGACACGCTGCACAGCGGTGTGCCCAACGCCATCAAGGCCTTTGACGAGGTGCTGAAGCCCCTGGGCATCACTCAGTGCGGCATCCGCCTGGACTCCGGGGACCTGGCGTACCTGTCCCGCCATGCCCGGCAGATGCTGGACGAGGCCGGCTGGACCGGGTGCAAGATCACCTGCTCCAACTCCCTGGACGAGTATCTGATCCAGGACCTTTTGAGCCAGGGGGCCTGCATAGACTGCTTTGGCGTGGGCGAGCGGCTCATCGCCGCCAAGAGCGACCCGGTCTTCGGCGGGGTGTACAAGCTCACCGCCGTGGAGGATCGGGACGGGCACATCACCCCCAAGATCAAGATCAGCGAAAATGTGGACAAGATCACCAACCCCCACTACAAAAAGCTCTACCGCTTCTATGCCCGGGACACGGGCAAGGCCCTGGCGGACTATCTGTGCGTCTATGACGAGGAAGTGGACGACTCCGGCACTCTGGAGATCTTTGACCCCCAGTCCACCTGGAAGCGCAAAAACCTCTATAACTTCCGAGCCCGGGAGCTGCAAAAGCCCATCTTCCTGGACGGGGAGCTGGTATATGACATGCCGACCCTGAAGCAGATCCGATCCTACTGTAAGGAGCAGGTGGGCACCTTTTGGGACGAGGTGCTGCGATTTGAAAACCCACACCGCTACTATGTGGACCTGTCGCAAAAGCTGTGGGATATCAAGGACGAGCTTCTCCGCGCGCGGAAATAAGCGAGGCTTTAAAATCGTAAGACCCCGCCGTCCGGCGGGGCCTTATTGATAATGAACGGCGGCGAAGTGTGGTAAACTAAAAGGACCAGGTACTGTAAAGGAGACGGGCCCATGGCCGGAAAAAACAGCAAATACTGGACCCTGGGCACGCTGAAGAGCCGGGGCTGGACCAACGCGCTGGTGGCAGAGCTTCTGCCCCGGCCCCGGTACCGGCATATAAACGGCGGCAACGTCAAGACCTGGCAGACGGACGTGGTGCTGAAAGCGGAGGAGGCGGAGCGGTTCAAACGGGTGGCCCGGTCCAATCAGGCGGCCCGGGCCGCCCGGGAACGGACCGGCGTCACCGCCTCGGACATCGAGCCCGCCCTGGCGGAGGCAGCGGCGTTTCTGGCGGAGGCCTGGGACCGGTGGGAAAAGCCCGACGGCCCCGCACTCATGCTGGCCCGGCGGTATCACGAGGCCATTTTGCGTCAGGTCCCGGCCACGGGCTGGGCCATCGTGCTGACCCCGGGCCAGGCCGCCGGACGGATCGAGAATTTCCTGGCCCTGGCCTCCCCCAAAGGACCGGTCAAGCCGAACCGGGTCATCAAAAACTTCCTGACTGCCGCCCCCTGGCTGGGCATGAACGGCCAGGCCAACATCGCCCTCAAGCTGCGCCGGCAGTACGGCGAGACGCTTCTGGCGGTGGCGGAGCGGGAGCTGGAGAGCTTTCTGGCCACTCAGCCGGCGGTGAAGCTGGAAGAACTTCTCACCATGGGGGACTTTCCCGTCCGGGAGCTTCTTGACCACTCATTGGGATATGTGTATTCCGTGTTCTACGTGCCCCGGGTCATCCGGACCAGCCTGGACGTGCTGGTGGCATTGAATCCCAAGGACGAGTACCCGGAGGCCCGAGCCATGGCCCGGCATTTCGTGGTCCATATCGGCGGCACCAATACCGGCAAGACCTACGCCGGGTTCCAGCGGCTGATCCGGGCCCGGACGGGGGTATATCTGGCGCCCCTGCGGCTGCTGGCCCTGGAGGCCCAGGAGCTGCTGCTGGACCAGGGGGTGGCCTGCTCGCTGACGACCGGCGAGGAGGAGGACCGGCAGGAGGGGGACACCCACATCGCCGCCACCGCCGAGAAGCTGGAGCTGGGCCGGGAGTACGAGGTGGCGGTCATCGACGAGTGCCAGATGATCGCGGACGCCGAGCGGGGCTACGCCTGGACCCGGGCGATCCTGGGGGTCCGGGCCCCGGAGGTGCACCTGTGCGCCGCGCCGGAGGCCAAGGGACTGCTGCTGCGGATCATCCAAAGCTGCGGCGATACCTATGAGGTCATCGAGCACAAACGTAAGACGCCTCTGCTGTGCATGAACCGGACGGTGGATTATTCCGACATCCGCCCCGGGGACGCGCTGATCACCTTCTCCAAGGTGGGGGTGCTTTCGGTAGCGGAAGACCTGCGGGGCCGGGGCAAGGAGCCGGCCATCATCTACGGGGCCCTGCCCTATGCCACCCGCCGTAAGCAGGTGGAGGGATTTCTGTCCGGCCGGATGCAGTACGTGGTCAGCACGGATGCCATCGGCATGGGATTGAACCTGCCCATCCGGCGGATCATCTTCATGGAGGCGGAGAAATTCGACGGCCGCGAGCGCCGGCAGTTGAAGCCGGAGGAGATCCAGCAGATCGCCGGCCGGGCGGGCCGGTACGGCATGTACGACAAGGGCTTCGTGGGGGCCATGGAGGACCTGAGCTTCATCCGGGCGGGCCTGGAGACGGTGGTGCCGCCGCTGCAATACGCCGTGGCGGGCTTTTCCGATCTGATCACGTCGGTGGATTTCGATCTTCTGGAGGTGCTGGAGGTCTGGAACCGGATGCCCACCGCCGACCCCTACGTGAAGCTGGACATCAGCCGGTATATCGCCATCATCTCCCGCCTGCGGGAGGCGGGCTTCACCCTGACCCGGGAGCAGGAGCTCCGGGCCGCCAACATCCCCTTTGACGAGACGGACCCGGCGCTGAACGAGCTTTTCTTCCGCTTCATGCGTGCCTGGGCCGCCGGGGAAGAGCTGCGCCGGCCGGCCTTGGCGGAAAAGCAGACGGCCTTCACCCTGCCGGAGCTGGAGGAACACTACCGGATGCTGGATCTGTACTTCTCCTTTGCCAAGGCGTTCCAGTGCCCCATCGATAAAGACGGGCTCTACGAGGAACGGGCCCGGACCGCGGACGAGATCAACCAGATCCTCCTTTACAACCTGAAAAATAACATCCGCTTCTGCGCCAAGTGCGGCCGGGCTCTGCCCCTGAACCACCGGGGACGGCTGTGCAACGCCTGCTTCAGCCGCAGCCGCACGGCCCCCCGGCGCCATCCGGGCCGGTGAGGAAGCGATAGGAGTTATACGATATGGGCAAAAATATGGACAAAAATATGGACAGAAATATGGACAGAAAAAAACAGTATTTGGAGGGGGTCCGGGACGGGGTGCCCATCGGACTGGGGTACTTCGCCGTGTCCTTTTCCCTGGGCATCATCGCGAAAAACGTGGGTCTTACGCCCATCCAGGCGGCGGTGATGAGCCTTCTCAACAACGCCTCCGCCGGGGAGTACATGGGTCTGACCGTCATGGCGGCCAAGGGCACCCTCTGGGGCATGGCCCTGGCCATGCTGATCACCAACGCCCGGTACCTGCTCATGAGCTGCGCCATGAGCCAGCGGATGGACCCGGACATGCCATTCTATCACCGGCTGCTCATGGCCTTTGACATCACCGACGAGCTGTTTGGCATCACCATCGCCCGGCCGGGTTATCTGAGCCCCTGGTACATGTACGGCGGCATGACCCCCGCCATCCCGGGCTGGATGATCGGCACCGCCCTGGGGGCCTTGGCGGGGAGCGTGCTGCCCCTGCGGGTGGTCAGCGCGCTGAGCGTGGCCCTTTACGGCATGTTCATCGCTATCTTCATCCCGCCGGCCCGGAAAGATAAGGTGATCGCCGTGCTGGTGGCGCTGGCCTTCGCGTCCAGCTGGGCCCTGAGCGCGCTGCCGGTCACGGCGGCCCTGTCGGAGGGCACCCGGACCATCATCCTGACGGTGGCCCTGTCCACGGGGGCGGCGGCCCTGTTCCCCAAAAAGGAGGAGGCGGACCAATGAGGATCTATGCTTACATACTGGTCATGGCGGGGGTGTCCTACCTGATCCGGGCCCTGCCGGTGACCGTGTTCCGCAAACCCATCAAGAGCCGGTTCATCCAGTCGTTTTTGTACTATGTGCCCTATGTGACCCTGGCGGTCATGACCTTTCCGGCCATCCTCCACGCCACCCAGAGCCCCCTGTCCGGCGGGGCGGCGCTGATACTGGGCGTGCTGGCGGCCTGGCTGGGGGCGGACCTGTTTAAGACGGCGGTGGGCTGCTGCGCGGTAGTGTTCATCCTGGAATTCTTCGTGGGGTGAGCCGCCGTGCGGACATATGACCTTACCAAAAGCGGCGGGCCCCTTTATTACGCCCTGTACCGGGCCCTCCGGGACGATATCGCCGCCGGGGCCCTGACGGCGGGGGAGAAGCTGCCCGGCAAACGGGCCCTGGCGGAGCGGCTTGGCGTCAGTGTGGTGACGGTGGAGACCGCCTACCAGATGCTGGCGGACGAGGGCTATATCCGCTCCCGGGAGCGGAGCGGCCACTATGTGCAGGCTATCGGCGCGGCGGGCTCTGTCCCAGCGATCGGGGACGCCGGCCGGGAGCCCCTGCGGCTGCTGCCGGAGGAGGAGCCGGGCCCGGGCGCGGCGGATTTCCCCTATTCCCTGTGGTTCAAGACCCTGCGCCAGGTGATGGCGGACCAGGGCAAACGACTGGTGGACCGGTCCCCCAACGAGGGCTGCGCCGTGCTGCGCAACGCCATTGCCCGGTACCTGCTGCGCTACCGGGGTATGTACGCCCAGCCGGAGCGGATCGTGGTGGGCTCCGGCTCGGAGCAGCTCTATCAGGCCGTGGTGCGGATGCTGGGCCATGAGCGGACCTACGCCATCGAGTGGCCCTCCTATGGTCAGATCGAGGCGGTGTACCGGGGGGCGGGCGCCAACGTGGAGCGGCTGCCCATCGGCCCGGACGGGATCCGCAGCGACGCGCTGGCCGCCGCGGAGGCGGACGTGCTGCATGTGACGCCGTTCCACAGCTGGCCCACCGGGGCCAGCGCCCCCGCCGCCAAGCGGTATGAGTATCTTGCCTGGGCGGAGCGGCCCGGCCGGTTCATCGTGGAGGACGATTTCGACAGCGAGTTTTTCCAGCGGGGCAAGCCCCCGGATACCCTGTACGCTCTGGACGATCGGGACCGGGTCATCTACCTGAACACCTTCTCCAAGAGCCTGGCCCCCTCCATGCGCATGGGCTATATGATCCTGCCGGAGGGGCTGCTGGGGACCTACCGGGAGCGGGTGGGCATGTACTCCTGTACCGTGCCGGTGCTGGAGCAGTACGCCCTGGCGGCGTTCATCGACCAGGGCCATTTCGAGCGGCACCTGAATCGGGTCCGGCGGCGGCAGCGGTCGGGATAAAGAAAGCGAAAACAAGCGGGAACGGTTCTCCGTTCCCGCTGACTTTTTGTGTCGAAATGTCGGATGCTGTCGAAAAGTGTAAAATTATGTCAACAAAAAATTACCCTGTTTTACTGGTTTTGTGTTGCAAAGGAAAGGGTATTATGGTAAATTGTAAAAGCTGATACAGCGGAGTTGCGCAAGAGAGAGATAAAGCGGTCCGAAACTGATACAAGGGAGGAAATGAACAAATGGAAACAACGACGCGCGTTCTTATTGCTGACTCTAACGACGATTATCGGAGGCTGCTCACCGATGTCATCGGCGGTGAAGAGGACCTGGAAGTGGTCGGCAGCGCCGGTGACGGTCAGGAGGCGTTGGAGCTGGCGGAACGGTTGCATCCGGACGTACTGCTGACGGATCTGGTACTGTCCCGGCTGGATGGGCTGGGGCTTTTGGCGGCTGTGGGCAAGCTGGACAATGGTCCGGCGGCCATTGTCTTGTCCGGCTTTTTCAACGACCAGGTAGTCACGTCCTGTTCGGAGCTGGGGGCGTACTATTTCATGCCCAAGCCCTGCGACGTGCCAAATCTTCTGACCCGCATCCGGCAGGTGGCCGCCGACCGAGCCCGTGCCGGCGCGCCAGTGAGCCAGGGGGTGGCCATCGCGCCGCTGCCCAAGGAGCCCAGCCTGGAGGCCGTGGTCACGGATATCATCCACGAGATCGGCGTGCCCGCCCACATCAAGGGCTATCAGTATCTGCGGGAGGCCATCGTCCTCACCGTCAACGACATGGATGCCATCAACGCCGTCACCAAGGTCCTGTACCCCGCTGTGGCGAAGAAATTCGCCACCACCCCCAGCCGGGTGGAACGGGCCATCCGCCATGCCATCGAGGTGGCCTGGGACCGGGGCGATCTGGAGACGCTGCAAAAGTTCTTCGGCTACACCGTGTCGAATATCAAAGGAAAACCCACCAACAGTGAATTCATCGCCATGATAGCGGATTCCCTGACCCTGCGGCGGAAAGACCGTATGGCGTGAAAAAGCCGCTGTTCCCAAGGCTTTGCGGGCTGGGAAGATCCGGACGATACCTAAAGGCCAGGAAAGTATGGGTGAAAACGGCCTTTTGAGCCAACCGATCTTTTTTGCCGGACCAATGAACACCTCCGATTTATTGGGTGTAAAAAACACTCTTAAATCGGAGGTGTTATTATGACAAATTTAGGCTTTGATCGGCAGATCGATAGATCTATGGCTTATTGCCGCAGCCGCCAACCGCGCGCAGGGGGATATTCTTTTCCCCGATCCTTTTCTCTGGGGCATTTCAGGCAGAGGGAGGCATTTCAAGCGGTTATTCATGATGATCTTCGGCATGGTGTTCGCCGGCAGGGTGCTCCATCCAGAAGCTCAGCCCGGCCTGGCTGGTCTCCAGGTGCAACAGCGTGCCGTGGCCGGCCTCGTCGCAGTGGTCGAAGTCCCGGACCGTCCGCACGTCGATGTCGCCCTCCCCGGTGAAATTGCGCAGCACGCCGTGAAAATGCCCGCCGGTCAGGTCCTCCCCGTTGGAGGACAGCACGTCGGTAAAGGTGCGGATGGGCTCCCCGTCCAGATACCACTGGCCTGTCTTTTCGTCGCAGGTGACGCCGAAGGGGGCGTACTCCGCCGCCATGGCCTCCAACTCCGCCGGGTCGATGCTGCCGCCCGTGACAGCCCCCTCTTCATAGATGTATTCCTCGATCTGGTTGGCCGGCGTCTCCGGGCCGGTAGACGCTGCCTGCTCCGTGACCGGCTCCTCCATTACCACGCCGTCAGCCGGCAGCGGCGGGGGCGTGGGGCTAGGGAGGGGGATGGGAGTGGTCTGGACGATCTGCTCCGGCTCGCCACGGTCGGAGAAAGCCCAGGCCGCCACCCATATCACGGCGGCAGCGGCAACAACGGCCGCCAGCGCCCAAGGCAGCTTCTTACGCCGGGGCTTCTCCTCCGGCGGCGGGCCCTGTTCCGGCTCGGGCGCGCCCGCCTCGTCCGGCTCAGGCGGCGTCTCGGGTGGGGGCGGCGTGGTCCCGCCGGTCTGTTCAGGGGCGGGGATATTATCCTTTAATAAATAGTCGGTGGTGACGGCGAAGAGCTCGCTCATTTTGATGATCTTGTCCAGCTCCGGCACCGCCTGGGCCATCTCCCACTTGGAAACGGACTGGCGGCTCACGTCCAGCCGGTCCGCCAGGTCGATCTGGCTCCAGCCCTGCTTTTTCCGCAGTTCGATGATCTTATCGGCCAAAGGCATAAAAACGCCTCCTTTTTGTTTGTATGAGGGGTGGTCCACCTTGGCCTTGATTATACCGGTTGCCCCTGATTTTCGCAACCAATCCCGCTGGGAAATGTGTCAACTGACAGTTGCGGGGCCCGGTTTTCCTGGGAAAACCGGGCCCCGTGCATGCAAACGACTTATTTCGTTCCGAAGATGCGGTCCCCCGCGTCGCCCAGGCCGGGGACGATGTAGCCGTGCTCGTTCAGGTGATCGTCCAGAGCCGCTACGTAGATGTCCACGTCCGGATGGGCGTCCTGGACCGCTTTCACCCCCTCGGGGGCGGCGATGATGTCCATGAGCTTGATGTGCTTGACGCCCACCTCCTTCAAAAAGGTGATGGCCGCCACCGCGCTGCCGCCGGTGGCCAGCATGGGGTCCACCACGATCACGTCCCGCTCCGCGATGTCGGGGGGCATCTTGAAGTAGTACTTTACCGGCTCCAGGGTCTCCGGGTCCCGGAACAGACCGATGTGCCCCACCTTCACGTTGGGCATCATGTCCACCATGCCGTCCACCATGCCCAGGCCGGCCCGGAGAATGGGCACCACCGCCAGCTTCTTGCCGGCGACCCGCTTGCAGTGGGCCTCGCCCACGGGGGTCATAACCGTGACGGGCTCCAGAGGCAGGTCCCGGGTGGCCTCGAAGCACATCAGCTTGGCGATCTCGCTGACCAGTTCACGGAACTGCTTGACGCCGGTGTCCTTGTCCCGGAGGATGGACAGCTTGTGCTGGATGAGGGGGTGGTCGAAAATCATGACTTTGCTCATATCCATATCTCCTTTGCAGTGAGTTTGATTATTTCTCCAATTTGGAAAGTCTTTCCCGCTCGGCCTGGCTGAGGCGCAGATAGGCCGGCAGAAGCGCATCCGCGCTGACGGGCTCCTTGCCCATGGCGGCCAGACCCACCCCCCGGGCGTTTTGCACCCGCAGGGGCTCCGGGGCGATGAACACGGTCACCTGCTCCCGGTCCAGCGTATTATAGCAAAGCTCCGCCCCGTCTCCCAGCAAGATCCAGGGCTCCTGGCGGGCAACGAGCTCGCTCTCCAGCTCCCGGACGGAGATGGCCCGGTCCTCGGTCAGGCGCACGGGTTTGCCCCCCTCCACGGTGAACAGGGCGTTATAGACCTGCCCCCGCCGGGCGTCCATGCAGCAGCAGAGCATCTGCCCGTCCAGCACCGGCCCGCCGCAGGCCATGGCCTCCAATGTAGACACACCAACAGCGGGGATCTGCAACGCCCAGCACAGGCCCTTGGCCTCCGCCAGACCGATCCGCAGGCCCGTGAAAGACCCGGGGCCCCGGCTCACCGCCACCCGGTCCAGGTCCCGGACCGTCCGACCCAGGTTTTTCAGCATATCCTCCGCCATGGGCAGCAGGGTGCGGCTGTGGGTCAGGCCGGCGTTCTGGATGGAGAACGCCAGCATCCTTTCGTCTTCAAATACCGCCGCGGAGGCGGCCTTGGCGGAGCTCTCCAGCGCCAGGGTCAGCATAGCTCGGGCCCTCCTTCAATGGTTATCTCTCTTTCGCTGTCGCCGGTCTTTTCAAAGCGGACGACGATCTCGTCTCCCTCGAACGCGCCGGGCACGTTCTCGCTCCACTCCACGGCGCACACGCCGCCCCGGGCCAGGTAGTCCTCCCAGCCGATGTCGAAAAGCTCCTCCGCGCCGGCCAGCCGGTACATGTCGAAGTGGAACAGGGGCTTTTCTCCCCCCTCATACTCGTTGACGATGGTGAAGGTGGGGCTGGTGACGGTGGCGTCCAGGCCCATGCCCCGGGCCATACCCCGGACAAAGGCGGTCTTGCCGCAGCCCAGGTCCCCGTACAGGGCCACCACCGCCCCGGCGGGCAGCTTTTCGGCGAATCTGGCCCCCAGGGCCTCCGTCTCTTGTTCGGAATGGGTGGTATAGATCATATATCAAAGCTCCATCGTGGCGTAGGCGTTCAGGTCGGCCCCGGCGGTGTGGCCGGCCAGGTACTCGTAGTACCCCTGGGCGCCGATCATGGCGGCGTTGTCCCCGCACAGGCGCAGGGGCGGCACGAAAAGGGTCTTTCCCGCTTCTTTGCAGGCGGCCTCGAAATCGGCCCGGATGCGGGAGTTGGCCGCCACGCCCCCGGCCACGGCGATGTTTTGGCAGCCCAGCATTTTGGCCGCGTCCATGGTCCGGCCCACCAGCGACTCGCTGACCGCCCGGCACAGGCTGGCGGCCAGGCCGGCCTTGTCCAGAGCCTCGTCAGTCTGCTGGGCGTGGTGGGCGATGTTCACCACCGCGGTCTTCAGGCCGGAAAAGCTCATGTCAAAGGGGTTGTCCCCGTGGACCGCCGGCCGGGGCAGGTCATAGGCGTGGTCGTCGCCCTGCTTGGAGAGGTCGTCGATGGGCTTGCCGCCGGGATAGCCCAGGCCCATGACCCGGGCGGACTTGTCGAAGCACTCTCCCGCCGCGTCGTCCCGGGTCTGGCCCAGGATGGACATGTCCGTATAGTCCCGCACGTCCACCAGCATGGTGTTGCCCCCGGAGATGGCCAGGCACAAAAACGGCGGCTCCAGCTCCGGGTAGGCCAGGTAGTTGGCGGCGATGTGGCCCCGGATGTGGTGTACCGGGATCAGGGGCACCCCCAGGGCCAGGGCCGCGCTCTTGGCGAAGTTCACCCCTACCAGCACCGCGCCGATGAGGCCGGGGGCGTAGGTGCAGGCCACAGCGTCGATATGGGCCCGGGTCTTCCCCGCAGTCCGCAGCGCCCGGTCCGCCAGCAGGGTCACCACCTCCAGGTGGCTGCGGGCGGCGATCTCAGGCACCACGCCGCCATATAGCTTGTGCAGGGCCACCTGGGAGAAGATCTCGTCGGTCAGGACCTTCCGGCCATCCTCCACCAGGGCCACGGCGGTCTCGTCACAGGAGGATTCAACAGATAGTATCAGCATACTTACAGCACCAACGTCATGAGAATGGCGTCCTCTCTCGGTCTTTCGTAGTAATTGGTACGGCGTCCCACCGGGATGAAGCCGTGCTTGTGGTACAGGGCGATGGCGGCCTGGTTGGAGGCACGCACCTCCAGGGTGATGAGAGCATAGCTCTCCGCCCGGCCCCGGCGTATGGCCTCCGTCATGAGGGCGTTCGCCGCCCCCTGCCGGCGATGGTCCGGGACTATGGCGATGCTGTCCAGGTTCCCCTCGTCCAGCACGCTGTCAAAGGCGGCGTAGCCCAGGAAGGTACCGTCATCCCCCTCCGCGATCAGGAGCTTTGCCAGCCGCCGGCGGATGAAATCCTCCGGCCAGGGGTCGGAAAAGCAGGCCCGCTCCAGCGCCGCGATGGCGGGGATATCTTCAATTGTCGCGTCGCGGATCAACATTATTTCCACAGCCTCGCAGAGTTCGCGCCCGGGGGCGCGAATAAATTTGGATATATGATTTCCGGGGACATGCGCCTCGGAAATCATTCTTTGCGGCTCACGAAGTGTGCGAGCGCAGCGAGTGCGCGTATGTGAGCCGAAGCCTTCTCGATGGAAAGGGACTTGTTCCTTTCCATCGACCTAGTGGGCGTCCGCCCAGCTCTGGCCGATGCCCGCGTCGGCGATGAGCGGGACCGGGTAATCGACGGTGTTTTCCATCTCTTCCTTCAAAATGGCGGCGGCCCGCTCCCCCAGGGCGGCGGGGCACTCCACGATCAGCTCGTCGTGGACCTGCAAAAGCAGCCTGGCCTCCGGCAGCTCCCGGGCCAGCCGGTGGTGGACCCGGACCATGGCCAGCTTGATGATGTCCGCCGCGGTGCCCTGGATGGGCATGTTCCGGGCCACCCGCTCCCCGAAGGAGCGCAGGTTGAAGTTGGAAGCGTGCAGCTCCGGCAGGGCCCGCCGCCGGCCAAACAGGGTGGATACATAGCCTTGCTCCCTGGCCTGGGCAATGGTGGTGTCCATGTATTTTTGTACGCCGCTGTACTTGGCAAGATACGCGTCGATATAGGCCTTGGCTTCCGCTTGGCTGACGCCGATGTCCTGGGCCAGGGAGAAGGCGGAGATGCCGTACACGATGCCGAAGTTGACGGCCTTGGCCCGGCCACGCAGCTCATGGGTCACCTGGTCCAGGGGCAGGCCAAACACCTGACTGGCGGTGACGGTGTGGAAGTCCTCCCCGGACAAAAACGCCTCCCGCATGGCGGCGTCACCGGAGATGTGGGCCAGAAGCCTGAGCTCGATCTGGCTGTAGTCCGCGTCCACCAGCACGTTGCCGGGCCCGGCCACGAACATGCGCCGGATGCCCGCGCCCAGCTTGCGCCGGACGGGGATGTTCTGCAGGTTGGGGTCCCGGGAGGACAGCCGGCCGGTGTCCGTGACGGTCATCTGGAAGGTGGTGTGGATGCGTCCGTCAGGACCGATGGCCTTTTGCAGACCGTCGGTATAGGTGCTCTTGAGCTTGGTCAGCTCCCGGTATTCCAGCACCTGCCCCACGATGGGGTGCTTGTCCCGGAGCCGGTCCAGTGTGTCGGCGTTGGTGCTCCAGCCCCGGTGGTTCTTCTTGCCGGTGGGCAGGTGCAGCCGCTCGAAAAGGACCTCGCCCAGCTGCTTGGGGGAGTTGATGTTGAACTGGCCCCCCGCCTGGGCCCAGATCTGCTCCTGCAGGGCCGCGATGCCCTCGCTCAGCTCCTGCCCGAAGTCGTACAGGGCCTTCCGGTCCACCAGAAAACCGGACCGCTCCATCTCTGCCAGCACCGGGCACAATGGCAGCTCGATGTCATAATAGAGCCCGTGCATGCCAAGCGCGTCCAGCTTTTCCGCCAGCGGGGCATACAGCTCCCAGACCGCCTCGGCCCCGTTCAGCTCCTCCTGTTGATCCAAATACCGGGCGCAGAGCCGGGGGAGACTGTAGTCGGAGGCGATGGCGTCCAGCAGATACCCGGCCAGGGCCGTGTCGAAGACGAACCCGCCGGTGGGCAGACCCTCCGCCAGCAGCAGGCTCATGAGCTCTTTCACGTTGTGGCCCAGCTTGGGCACATCCGGGGAAAACACCGCCCGCAGCAGGGCGTTATATTCCTCGCCCCCGTCGGCCCAGGTCACGTCGTAGACCGCCTTGCCGTCGCACAGGCTCAGCCCGTCCAGCCCGTCCTCCGCCGCCAGCACCGCCACCCGGTCCGCGGCCTTGACTGCCGCCAGGGCGGCGGCGATGTCGCCGGTGATATGGGGCAGGGCCGGGGCGGCGTTCGGGGCCGCCGGGGAGCTCTCGTCAGGGACCAGGCCCCAGCGCTCGATGAACCGGCCGAAGCCCAGCCGGCGGCAGACGTCATAAAGGGCGCCGGTGGGATGCAATGACCAGATATTTTCCTCCGGCGCGAAGTCAATGGGCACGTCCCGGCGGATGGTGGCCAGGGTATAGGAAAGCCGGGCGCTCTCGGCGCCCTCGGTCAGCTTCTTTTTCTGGCCCGCCTTGACGGCGGGATCGTCGATGTTCGCGTACACCCCCTCCAGGGTGGCGAACCGGTGCAGCAGGTCCAGGGCGGACTTCTCGCCGATACCGGGCACCCCGGGGATATTGTCGGAGCTGTCTCCCATCAAGGCCTTCAGATCCACCATGCCCACGGGCTCCAGGCCGTATTCCGCCCGGAACCGGTCCGGGTCGTATTCCACCGTCTCGGTCTGGCCCATGCGGGTCTTGATGTGGATGACGTGGGTGGCGTCGGTGATGAGCTGGAAGGAGTCCTTGTCGCCGGTGACCAGCCGGCAGTCCCAGCCGGCGGCCTCGCAGGCCGCCGCCATGGTGCCAAGCAGATCGTCCGCCTCCCAGCCCGCCAGCTCGTACCGGCGGATGCCCATGGCGTCCAGAAGCTCTTTCAATATGGGTATCTGGGTCCGCAGCTCCTCCGGCATGGGCTTGCGGGTGGCCTTGTAGGCGGCGCTCATCTCATGGCGGAAGGTGGGGGCGTGCACGTCAAAGGTCACGCATACCGCGTCCGGAGCGTCCAGGTCCAGCAGCCGCTGGAGAATGGCGATGAAGCCATAGACCCCATTGGTAGGCGTGCCGTCCGGGGCGTTGAGCATGCGGATGCCGAAAAACGCCCGGTTGACGATGGAGTTGCCGTCCAGGATCATGATCTTTTTTGCCTTTTCGCCCATGCCGCCAGACCTTTCTCATATGTTATTTGTCATCATACCATGTTTTTGGTAAAAAAGAAACGGGAAAAGCAAAAATCCTCTCCCGAGCGGGCATAAAAACCCCGCGCCGGGTCCCGGCGCGGGCTGGTATGTTTTCGTTTCAGGGGTGGCGAATCACCCCACTGCGATCACCCCGGTGCCATCGCCGGGCACGGCGGTGGCGGGCGGGGCGGTCACGGCGTCCGCGCCCCCAGAGCCGTCGGAGCGCACGTACATGGCGTCCATATCCACCTCCACGCTGATGCCCGGCACAGTGGCGGTGTAGGTGTACTGCCAGAAGTCGTGGTCATAGTAGAAAATGGGCTTGGTGCCCGGATCGCCCATCCACAGGCTGACGCCCTGTAGCTCGTTGAGCTGATAGACGTAATAGGCCAGCTTCAGATAGGAATACATCCCCGGCTGATAGCCCATGGCCTGCACCAGCCTGCAGAATTCCAGGCAGCAGGCGGTGACCGTCTCCCCGTCCACATTGGCGGTGCGGGACCCGTCGTAGGGCATGGGTTCCCAGTCGAAAAAGACCGGCAGCGTTATGTTATAATCCTCGATCAGGTGCAGGGTGAACACGGCTTCCTCGGCGGCCTCCACGATGTTCAGTGCCTGGGAGAAGAAGTACACCCCCACGTCCAGCCCCGCCGCCAGAGCGCCCTCGATGTTCTCCCGGAAGCGGGAGTCCTCGTTGACGTTGGCCGGATCGGAATAGGACCGCCAGCCGCAGCGGATCATGGCGAAATCGATGCCGTAGTCCGCCACCGCCTGCCAGTCGATCTGCTGCTGGTGATCGGACACGTCCACGCCCCGCAGCATGGTCAGCCCCTCGCCGGCGTAGGAGGGCATCTGGTCCACCACGTTGAACTGGGTGGACACATAGTTGAACGGGGCCAGATCCGGGGCCTCCGGCACCCACCACATCTCGTCGCCGATACCGCTGGGCACCTGGATCTCCCCCTCGTGGGGATCCACGGTGGGCGTGGGCACGGGGGTAAAGGTGGGGCTCACCTCCGGCGCCTCATGGGAGCAGCCGGACAGCAGCAGCGCCAAGCTCAGCGCGGCCGCGAAAAAAGTAGAAAATCGTTTTTTCATAGCGCCTTTACCATACCACAAACCCGCTCCATTTGCAAATCCCCGGAAAATCCTTGATTTTCCAGCGGTTTCAAGGTATGATTTAATTAGAATCATATGCTGCGCCGCAGCGCGACGGTGCGGGAGAGGAATGGATATATCTCATGGCAATGCTGGAATTTGAAGAGTACAAGGGCAAGCTGAACGCCTGCAAGCCGGAGCTGGACCACCTGGCCGAGGCCATGCGCCTGGACGACGCCCGCCTGGAGATCGAAAAGCTCCAGGCCGAGGCGGAGGAACCGGACTACTGGTCCGATCTGGAGCGGAGCCAGAAAGGTCAGCAGCGGCTGAAGTCCCTGCAAAACAAATGCGAAAAATATCAAAAGCTGTCCGCCGGGTGGGACGACATGTTCACCATGTGCGAGATGGCCCTGGAGGAAAACGACGAGAGCCTTCTGCCGGAGCTGGCGGAGAGCTATGAGAAATTCGCCGCTGAGCTGGAGCAGACCCGGCTTTCCACCTTGCTCACCGGGGAGTACGACGCCAACAACGCCATCGTCACGTTCCACGCCGGGGCCGGCGGCACCGAGGCCCAGGACTGGGCCCAGATGCTCTACCGCATGTATACCATGTGGACCGACCGGCACGGGTACAAGTACACCCTCCTGGACTGGCAGGACGGGGACCAGGCGGGCATCAAGTCCGCCACCATCAAGATCGAGGGGGACAACGCCTACGGCTTTTTGAAGAGCGAGCACGGAGTGCACCGGCTGGTACGGATCAGCCCCTTTGACGCCTCCGGCCGCCGCCAGACCAGCTTCGCCGCCGTGGAGGTCATGCCGGAGATCGGCGACGCGGGGGAGATCGA
>CANRBG010000029.1 GCA_947628805.1 uncultured Oscillospiraceae bacterium
ACGCGATGCGGTACACGCAGCACCGAGGTCTGGCCCGGGTAACGACCTGGGTGAGGCTGAAATTTGCTGCGATGAACCTGAAAAAGCTGGCGGTATGGAGTTGGGGAAAGCCCTGCTTTTCCCATATCTTCTGGCTATTTCCCGCCTTTATGCAAAAACGAGCCGTTCTTGTTCCTTGAAAACGGCTCGTTCTTTGACAGACTGAAGTCCTGTAACCCATGCGGTTACAGGACTTTTCGTTTATTGCTCCATTCGGTCCGCTTCCGTCAGCGTTCGTATGACACGACGGGGGTTCAGCCGTTCAGCTTCGTGGCGAAGTCCGCCATGGCCTCGGATATTTTGATCTGCTGGGGACAGACCTTCTCGCAGCTCCGGCAGCCGATGCAGGCGGTGGGGTGCTTTTCTTCCGGCACGGCCATCAACGCCATGGGCGCCAGGAAGCCGCCGCCGGTAAAGCTGTGTTCGTTGTAAAGCTCCAGCAGCATGGGGATGTCCAGCCCCTTGGGACAGTGGCTGACGCAGTAGTGGCAGGCGGTGCAGGGCAGCCGCCCGCTGAGAAGTCCCTCCGCCACGGCCAGGAGCGTATCCATCTCCTTTTCGTTCAGAGGCGCGTCTGTCTCAAAGGTGCGGATGTTCTCCTTCATCTGCTCCACATTGGACATGCCGGACAGGACCATGGTCACGCCGGGCACCGACTGTAAAAACCGGAAGGCCCAGGCCGGGATGGTCTCGTCCGGCCGCAGGGCCCGGAGCTTTTCCCCGGCGGCCTCCGGCAGCTTTGCCAGCCGCCCGCCCCGGAGAGGCTCCATCACCCACACGGGGATATTCCATTTAGTCAGAAGCTCCACCTTTGCCTTGGCGTCCTGGAAGGTCCAGTCCAGATAGTTGAGCTGGATCTGGCAGAATTCCATGTGCTGGCCCCAGGCGTCCAAAAACCGCTCCATCACCGGCACGGCCCCGTGGGCGGAAAAGCCCAGATGCCGGATGCGCCCGGCCTTTTTCTGCTCCACCAGATAGGGCACTACGCCGTAGGCCGGGTCCAGATAGGCGTCGATGTTCATCTCGCACACGTTGTGGCAGAGATAAAAATCGAAATGGTCCACGCCGCACTTTTTCAGCTGCTGCTCAAATATATCTTTGACCTTCGGCATGTTGGCCAGGTCATAGCCGGGAAACTTGTCGGCCAGATAAAAGCTCTCCCTGGGGTACTTGCCCAGAGCTTTGCCCAGCACAGTCTCGGAGTGGCCGTCGTGGTAGCCCCAGGCGGTGTCGTAGTAGTTGACCCCATGGGCCATGGCATAGTCCACCATCGCCTCCGCCGCCGGCACGTCGATCCGGCTGTCGTCGCTGTCGATCACCGGCAGGCGCATGGCGCCCATGCCCAGGGCGGACAGCTTCATATTGTGGAATGTTTTGTAGATCATCTAAGACTCCTCCTTATCGTCAAAACAGTTTACAAGCTCAGCCCCAGTTCATACGCCTTTTCAGGATAGCCGCTGTGTTTCGTCATGTACGGCGTACCGCAGCCGCGGCCCAGCACCATGCCCTGATCTTTCAAGTCAAGATACCGCACCAGGGTCTTGTAGTGTGCCTCCAGCGCGTCAAAGGTCCAGCTGTCACTGTTCCACGCCACGGTGAGCAGCGCCGATTTTATGCGTTTGCGCTGGATGCTGCTGTTGAACGCGCAGAAGCGGTCGATCAGGGTCTTGAGCTGGGCGCTCATACCGTAGTAATAAAGCGGCGTGACGAATACCATCATATCCGCGTCCAGGATCGTGCGCCGTATGGTCTCCATGTCGTCCTTCTGCACACACGGTCCCTCATACCCACAGCGGATGCAGCCGATACAGGGGTGGATGTCGGCATGGGCGGCGTCGACGACCTGAACGCTGTGCCCCGCCTCTTTCGCGCCCCGGATGAAGCTGTCCGCCAGCATATCGGACGAGCCGTTCTTGTTGGGGCTGCCCTCTAATACCACGATCTTCACGGCGATCCCACCTTCCTTTTCATTTCTCCTTTTATAAACCTGGCCGTTCTGGACATGCCTTTAACCGATGCTCAGACCCAGGCCGTCAAGCCAGGACGTGATATCGCTTTCAGAAGCTACGCCGGAAAAACGGGTCCCGTCAAGCCAGTTCGCGCTTTCAGATACAGAGCTGTGAAGGTTCTCCGCGCTGGAGCCCACGCCGCTGCTGCCGGAGGTGCAGAACGGCACGAGAGTCTTTCCGCTCAGGTCATATCTCTCCACAAAGGTGTAGATGATCCTGGGGGCCTGACCCCACCAGATGGGATAACATCATGGCAACAGCCAATGCCAATGCAAGAGGTTTTTTCATTTTACGACCCTTTCTGCTCAGGCATCCTCGTTCCATACATCCTTGGCCAGACGGAACACCGCCCACGCCTTGGGCCAGCCCACGTAGAACCCCACGTGGGTCACGATGGCGGCGATCTCCGCTCTCGTCACGCCGTGGGCCTTGGCGTTCTCCAGATGGTAGGTCAGGGACGAATCCGTGATGCCGGAGGACATCAACGCCACAACGGTGATGACGCACCGGGTCTTCAGGTCTATGTCGTGGTTGTTCCAGTTCTCCCCAAAGAGAACGTCGTCGTTGTAGTGGGCAAAATCCGGCGCGAAATCACCGAGCTGCGCTCTGCCCGCTGTCTGTGTGATCTTTTCCATGATATTTTCCTCCTTATGATTATCGGTTTACACTACGTTTCCAGTCTTCTGCTTGCCGTTCTGGGCCATCCCCGCCGCCGGGCCGTGTGCGATACCTCCTTATCCCGCCGTGATGGTGACGGTCACGTCGCCGTCTCCCAAAAGCGAGCGCATCCCATCCGCGTTTTGGTCGGTGATGTGCCCCAGGCGGGTGTAGGCCCAGGCGTTGGAGCCGTAGAACACCACCATCTGGTCCCCGGCGTAGAGCACGATATCTCCGGCCTGGGTGGTGGTCTGCACATCGTCCCGGGGCAGTCTCTCGCCGATGTCGCCCACCTGCTCAAAGCCGCCGTACATGTGCAGATGGATGGTGCGCGGCCCCTCTGCACACAGTGCTTTCAGCGCATCCACAGACGCGTTGTCCTCCCACGCCACGGTCACGGGCGTATCGCCGATCTTCATGTTCATGGCAGTTGCCCCCTTCTCCGTTAGATCTGGTTCCATCTGGCTGTCCGTCGTGACATCCGGGACGGCCTCGTCCTCCTGGGTATTTCCGCTGGCGCAGGCCGCAAAGTTGAAACCCATGCAAAGCGCCAGCGCGATGGTCACAAGCTTTTTCATTTTGAACACTCTTTTCATCCTATACAGGCCAAGCTTCCTGCACTTTGCTTTCCCTCCCTATTGATTTGCCAAAAGCCGCTTCACACAGTTGTATGTGATCTCATAAATGGACAGGAGCACATAATTGACGCCCGCCTCCTCCATGGCCGTCCGCTGCTTGGCTGTGACAAAGGTGTAGGGATAGATGCCGAACATGAACGGGAAAAAGGTGTAGATAAAGTCCTGCTTTTCCTCCGAGGACATATCGGGGAAAAACTTATCCAGGCAAGCGCGGACGGTCCGCAGGGACTGGCCATAGACCGTTTTGAAATCCTTGAGCCGCTCAGGGCGGCTGCCCGTCTCCATGTCGTAGTGGTTCATGCTCATGATCTTCAAAAGCTGGGACCGCTTTTCCAGCGTCCGGGCAAACTTGTCCGCGAACGCCTCTATTGTGAGGGCGTCGTTTGCCTCCATCATGGCGTTCAGGTCCCCGATCCACAGCGCATATTCCCGCTGGAGCAGGGCCAGGAATATCTCCTCTTTCGTCTGGAAGTAGTTATAGATGGACGTTCTGGTGAAGCTGGTGGCCGCGCTGATATCCTTCATGGTGATCTCTTTGAAGCCCATGGTCTGATAGAGCGCCTCGCAGGCGTTTATGATCTCCTCTTTCCGGGCGTTCGTCAGCTCCGGCGATCCCTTCGGCATTTTGCGCCCTCCTTATTCTGTCGGCGTCTTTTTGAAAGACAGACATTTCCCGATCACGTCGCCGGTCCTCAGATAGTGGTAGGTGGGAAACTCGAATAGCACCGGCTTCAGGGTGTTGTAATCGATCTTGCCCGCCCCGTCCAGATGTTCCTCCGCCACATAGGTATTGTCGATGGAGCAGATGAAGCTCTCGAAATTCGGCGTGGCATAGATGTCCTCCACGCTGCACTCCAGAGTGAGGGGCGAATCGCTGATGACCGGCGCTCCGGCCTCGCCTTGCTCCCAGGCGAACACGCCGGATTTGTCGGTCTTATTCCCGCTGACGGAGCCCACATAGTCGGCCTTGGGAAGCATCACCTCGTCCACCAGATTGATGGACAGCTTTTTCGTTTCCTTGATCTTCCCATTGATGAAATGGGGCGCGGCCAGGCTCACCAGCACCCGGTCATGGCCGATGATGCCCAGGTGTCCCACCAGCGTCCAGGTGGGCTTCTCGCCGTTCATCGCGCCGACCACCGTGATGGGTACGGGGTACAAAGCCAATTTGGAACCAATGTTCTTTTTCACAGGTTCAATGCCTCCATTCGCGTTCTGACATCTTGTCAGAACGTAATATAGCACCATTCTGACGCTGTGTCAATATATTTTATTATCATGTCGTGCGGTTTCGGCGCAAGCCGGGAGCACGACTGATATTTTGTAATATGACAGCACGGAGCGTCTGTCATATCACCTTGAATTGCTTCCACTTCCCGGACTTCTGCCGGGCCAGGAGCATCGCAGCCCGCACGGTCCAGTCCGCCGCCATGGCGAAGGCGATGCCGATCACGCCCATATGGAGCGCCAGCCCCAGGAGGTACGAAAGCACCAGCCGGCAGCCCAGGGTGGACGCCACGGACACGACCATGGTTACTTCACATCTCCCGCCGCCCGCAGGCCGCAGCTCAAACCGCCGCTGAAGGGATAGGCGAAGGCGTTGAACAGGTTGTGGATCACCACCAGCTGAAACACCAGAGCCTTCGTCTCCGGCTCCAGGGCGTAGACCAGCATGAACAGCGGCGTGGCCGCCAGAATGAGCCCGTTCCAGACGACGGATATGGCCACCGTGAGCCGATTGAGCTTTTTGATATACGCCGCCGCGGCATCCGTATCCCCCGCGCCCATGCACCGGCCTATGACCGTGATATACACCGGCCCCATGGCCACGCCCGCCAGCGCCGCCAGGGACCAGATGCTTTGCGCCACGCCGTTGGCCGCGATCTGGTAGGTGCCGAACAGGGCCACAATGCTGGAAAGGGCCACCTTCACCAGCTGGAAGATGCCGTTTTCCGCCCCGTTGGGCACGGCCACGCCCAGGATGCTCCTGAGCATGGACCTATCCCAGCGGAAGATCCACGCCTTTTCATAGGCCACCTCCCGCTTGGGCCCGAAGCACAGCACTGTGATGGCGGCGGCGGAGAACACCCTGGCGATAAAGGACGGCCAGGCCACGCCCGCCACCCCGGCCTTCAGGACGAACACGCCGATGAGGTTGCCGATGACATTGATGATATTGGACACCACGGAGATATACATGGTCACCTTGGTCTTGCCGATGCTGCGATAGACCGCGGCCCCCGCAGGGACACGCCGGACACGGCGGTCTCTCCCGCGTAGCTGATGACCAGCGTGTCCGCCAGGCCCACCAGCATGGCCAGAAGCTGCTCCAGAAACAGCGGCACGATCATTGCCCGCAGCTGCCGGTTCGTAAACACCACGCTCTCGGTCATCGACCCTGCCTCCAATACAATAATGCGGACACCGGGGAGCGCCGCTCTCCATGTCCGCATTATAACTGTTTGATTTTATTATATCAAATACCTGATTTTTATGCTCCATCCATGCTCAAAAAGCATGGCATGAATTGAATGAATCTTTCCGCCGCCCGGCCCAGGGGCAGCTCCCGCTTCCAGGCCAGGGCAGCGGTGGCATACAGCGCCGGGGAGAGCGGCCGGACGGCCAGAGCGTTCTCATCCCAGAAAGTGGACAGCCCCCCTACAGTCAGGGCGCAGCCGCATCCCTCCCGGACCGCCACGGCGCTGTTTGTTTTGAGGTTGCCCGTACATGCCACCGTGAGGTGGGAAAAGCGCGGCCCGAACCAACTGGCAAGCTCGCTCTGCATGGTCAGCCGCTCAGGCAGGATCAGCGGAAGCGGCTCCAGGTCCTCCGCCGTGACGGCGTCCTTGGCCGTCAGCGGGTCGCCGGGAGGCAGCAGTGCCACCCACTGCTCCCGTTCCGGCAGGCGGATGAAGGAGAACCGCTCCATGTCCACCGGCTCCAGCATCAGCCCTATATCGGCCAGCTCCCGCTCCAGCTGTGCCAGCTGCTGGCTCAGGGTGGGCTGGGTGATGTGCAGCACCTCCGCCGCCCTGGTGACGCTCTCCGCCTGGGCCACAGTCAGAAAGTATTGAAGCACTCGGATCTCCACGGCGCGTCCCTCCCTCCGTGATTACCAGAATAACACGTTCCGTCCGGGAAGGAAATCAGGACGATCCGGTAATGCTACTGCCATGCTTTGAACAGCCTTCCGCTCTGTTCCTTTCCTCCACTTGGTCTCACAGTATTATACCCGCTTGGCATATACACGGTTGTCGAGTATAATACTGCCATGATAAAGAGCTTTGCGAACTGGGAGACGGAAAAGGTCTATCATCGCAGAAGTATATTATGAATGGAGGATACCAAATGCCTGACACGATACCTACCCCCAAGATGAGCGAGATACTGTGGGGGGAATTCATGGAACCGCTGGCATATCGGCGTATAAGCTGGACCAGACCATCCATGTTCCCACGTCCCGGATACAGGACATTCTCCATGACCGGCGGAAGATCACGGCGGACACCTCTTTGCAGCTGGCGAAGTACTTCGGTGTCTCGGACCGCTATTTTTTGGATATGCAAAACAACATCGATCCCCGGGAACTGAAGGCCAGCATGGCAAAGGAGATACGGGATATCCGCCCCTTTCAGCCCGTATCCGCATAAATTACGCAAAATAGAATTCCAGCGCACTGGAACCAAGCTCTCCAGTACGCTGGATCTTTACTATTCGGCAAAGCCGCTCTTACAGCTCCTCTGTCCTGAAAGCGGCATAGCCTTCGTAATAATAGCTATGGTCGATGCCCTTCATGTATATCTCTCTGTCGTTGATCTTGTCCGTCAGGGCCGGCTTCAGCAGGTGCTTTATCTCTATATCACGAATGGGGCTGCGCTCCATGGCAAGAAGATAGTCCTCCTTGTCCACCAGCCTCCAGTCCACCACCATGCCCAATTCCTTTTTGAACATAAGGTCCAGCCAGATGCGGGTGCTGCTCCCATTGCCCTCCTGGAACGGGTGGGCAATGTTCATCTCCACGTACTTCTCCACGATCTCGTCAAAGGTCGATTGGGGCATCTTCTCGATGTTTTTCAGCGAGGCATCCAGATACATGCGCGGAGCAAAGCGGAAATTGCCCTTGGCCAGATTTACATCGCGCATTTTCCCGGCGAAATCATAAATGTCCGCAAAGAGAAACGGTGTATCTCCGCCAGACTGGCCCATGTGCCTGGCGTAAGCGTATCCAGATAGCCGCTGTCATAGAGCTCAGCGGCCCTTTTCTTGCTGAGTCGCTCTTCCTCCCGTGCCAGAGCCGCGGAGTCCGTGAGCCCCAATTTGTTCTGCAACGCCATGTACGCACCTCTTTTCCAGTACAACGAGATCCCCGCCGGAGGTGACTTTATCATGCCCCCCTGCATGGTCTTTTCAAGTATGAGAAAAAGTCTTGTAACCAGCATTGGTTACAAGACTTTTTTGATGGTGCGCGAGGCGGGACTTGAACCCGCACGTGCGTAATGCACACTAGAACCTGAATCTAGCGAGTCTGCCAATTCCACCACTCGCGCATAGGCTGGGCGCCCTCTCGGACGCCCAATTAACATATCACATATCAAATGAATTGTCAATCGTTTTTTGCGATTTTTCACCCGACCCACTTTTCCAGGGCGGCCAGACAATCGGCCAGCTCCTGGGGCAGCTTGTCGCCGAACTTGGCGTAGTGGGCCTTGATGTCCGCCACCTCGCCCTTCCACTGGGCCGGGTCCACCCTGAGCAGCTCCTTGAGCGTCTCCGGGGACACCTCGTCCTCCAGGCCCTCCAGGCAGATGTCCTCCGCCTTGGGCACGTAGCCAATGGGGGTCTCCACCGCGTCAGCGGTGCCGTCGCACCGGCCCAGGACCCACTCCAGGGCCCGCAGGTTCTCGCCGAAGCCCGGCCACAGGAAGTTGCTCTTATCGTCGGTGCGGAACCAGTTCACATTGAAGATCTTGGGCGGGTCAGCGATCTTCTTCTCCATGTCCAGCCAGTGCTGCCAGTAGTCCGCCATGTGGTAGCCGCAGAAAGGCAGCATAGCCATGGGGTCCCGGCGCAGCTCGCCCACCTGGCCCTCCGCCGCGGCGGTCTTCTCCGAGCCCATGACGGAGCCCACGAACACCCCGTGAGCCCAGCTCTTGCTCTGATACACCAGGGGCACGGTGCCGGCCCGGCGGCCACCGAAGATGATGGCGGAGATGGGCACGCCCTGGGGATCATCGAATTTGGGGCTGATGCAGGGGCAGTTTTTCGCCGGGGCGGTGAAACGGGAGTTGGGATGGGCCCCTTTCACGCCGCTGGCCGGGTCCCAGGGGTTGCCCTTCCAGTCCACCGCGTCCGTGGGCGGGTTTTTATCCATGCCCTCCCACCAGACGGTGCCGTCCGGCTTCAGGACCACGTTGGTGAAGATGGTGCCCTTTTTGGTGCTCTCCAGCGCATTGGGGTTCGACTTCATACTGGTGCCGGGGGCTACGCCGAAAAAGCCGTTTTCTGGGTTCACGGCCCACAGCCGTCCGTCCGGGCCGGGCCGCAGCCAGGCGATGTCGTCGCCCACGGTCCAGCACTTCCAGCCCTTTTTCCGGTAGACCTCCGGGGGGATCAGCATGGCAAGGTTAGTCTTGCCACAGGCGGAGGGGAATGCGGCGCAGACGTAGGTGATCTCCCCATTGGGCTTTTCGATGCCCAGGATCAGCATATGCTCGGCAAGCCACCCCTCTGCCCGGCCCAGGTTGGAGGCGATGCGCAGGGCGAAGCACTTTTTCCCCTGCAGGGCGTTGCCGCCGTAGGCGGAGTTCACCGTCATGATGTAATTCTCCTCCGGGAAGTGGGCTATGTAGCGTTTGTCTGGGTCCATATCCGCGGAAGAATGCAGGCCCTTGATGAAGTCGGGGCTGTCCCCCAGGTGGTCATAGACCTCCTTCCCCATCCGGGTCATGATGGCCATGTTCAGCACCACATAGATGCTGTCGGTCAGCTCAAAGCCGTATTTGGCAAAGGGCGAGCCCATCACGGACATGGAATAGGGCACCACGTACATCTTCCGGCCGATCATGGAGCCCTTATAAATGTCCCGCAGCTTGGCCTTCATCTCGTCCGGGGCCATCCAGTTATTGGTGGGGCCGGCGTCGGCCTCGTTCCGGCAGCAGATGAAGGTGCGGCCCTCCACCCGGGCCACGTCGTTGGGGTTGCTGTGGTGATAGTAGCAGCCGGGCAGCTTTTCCTCGTTCAGCTTGATGAGCGTTCCGTCCGCCACCGCTTCCTTGCGCAGGGCCTCCAGCTCCGCCTCGTCGCCGGTGAGCCAGACCACCTCGTCCGGCTTGCACAGGTCAGCACACCGCTGCACCCAGTCCAATACGTGTTTGTTCGTCGTAAGAGCCATGATCTCTCCCCCTTTATATCGATTCATATTTAGCAAGTTCTCTTGTCAGCGCCGCGAAGTCGGAAAGGCTCAGCCGCTCGCCCCGGACCGTCTCGGCAAAGCCGCAGGCGCGGATGGCCTCCGCGGCCCGTTCTTTGCCGCACAGCCCCTCCAGGGCGTTTGGCAGGGTCTTGCGCCGCTGGTCGAAAGCGGCCCGGACCGTCCGGAAAAAGGCCCTTTCGTCCACGTCGGCAGGCGGGGTCCGGCGCATGCTGAGCCGGACCACCGCGCTGCGGACCTTTGGCCTTGGCACGAAGCACTCCGGCCCCACCGAGAACACCGTCTCCGGCTGGGCGTACCACTGGGTCAGCAGGGAAAAGGCCCCGTAGTCTTTCTCCCCCGCCCCGGCGCACATCCGCCGGGCCACCTCCTGCTGCACCATGACCATTATACTTTCAAAGCACCGGGCCTGATACAGCTTCGTCAGCACGGGGGTAGTGATGGAATAGGGCAGGTTGGCGCACACGCTCCAGGAAAGACCCGGCAGCTTTTCCGCCGCGTCGGCCTCCAGATCCCGGCTCATCACGTCCGCGAAGACGATCTCCACGTTGTCCAGACCTCCCACCGTGGCCGCCAGTACCGGCTCCAGCGCCCGGTCTACCTCGTAGCACAGGACCTTCCCCGCCCGGGCGGCCAGCCGCTCGGTGAGACAGCCCACCCCGGGGCCGATCTCCACCACGCCGCTGCCGGGGCCCAGGTCCGCCTCCGCCGCCATGCGCTCGGGCACCCAGGCGGCGGTCAGAAAGTTCTGCCCCTTGCTTTTGGAAAAGCGAAAACCGGCACGCTCCAGCAGAGGCCGCATCTGATCATAATCACACAGGTCCATAGCCATATCACAACAGCGCCCAGCAGACCAGCGGGATGGTGAACAAACTCAGCACGGTGGTCAGAAACACCGCCCGGGCGGCAAGCTTCTCGTTGGCCCCGTACCGGATGGACAGCATGGCGGCGGCCGACGCCGCGGGTGTGCTCCCCAGCACCGTTATCACGTCCAGCAGCAGCTTATCCCGCACGAACAGGCCCAGCACGGCCCACAGCAGCACCGGCGCGGCCAGCAGCCGCACGGGGGCCAGCAGGTAGATCCGCCAGTCTGAAAACACATCTTGCAGCTTCTGCTCTCCCAGAGAGGCCCCCACCACGATCATGGACAGCGGCAGGATCATATCGCCGATCTGGGTCGTGGCGGCCGCCACCGGCTCCGGCCAGCGGATGGGCAGAAAGACGATGATCACCGCCGCCACGGAGGAAACCAGCGGCGCGCTGAGAAGCTCCCGCCAGGTGATTTTTCCCCCGCTCTTGCCCCCGCTGATGAGCTTCACGCCCAATGTGTAGCACAGCAGGTTGAAAGGCACGCATAAAAGCGCGGTGTACAGCACCGCCGTATTGTTGAACAGGGCCCCCACCAAGGGCAGGCCCATGAATCCAACGTTGCCGAAGATGATGAGAAAGCTGTATACCCCCCGGTCCTCCGCCTTCACCCGGCCCACCCGGGGCACGGCAATGCCCAGCGCGATCAGCAGCCCGTACATGACCGCGCCCACGGCCAGCACCTCCAGCACCTTCCAGGGGGAGGTGCCCGGTTCCATATTCATGGCGCTGGCGATGATGGTGGCGCTTTGGGGCACCGCCAGTACGAACCGGCTCAGCCGCCGGTTGGTCTCAGCATCCACCACGCCGGTCCTGGCCGATACCACGCCCACGCACAGCATCAGCATCATGATCGTCATTTGCCTGAAAACGACCGAAATATCCATGAAAAAAGTTTACCACCAACCCCGCCCAAAAGCAACGGAAAAACCCCATAAACCGCCGCGGACGGTCTATGGGGAAGTTGTTGATTTTTTCGGCTTTTCGGCTTTTCGGCTTTTTAAACGCCCACAAAGCGGAAGGCCAGCCAGGCGATACCGGCCGCCGCCGCCCCCAGCCCCGCGTAGAGCATGGCGGGGATGCGGGCGAAAAAGCCCCGCCGGGGGCTCCCGGTGGTCTTGCGCAGATAGGCCCCCGCGGCTCTTTTCGCCTCCGCCAGCACCTTGTCCGCGCTGGAGCCCTGGTGGAACAGGTCCTCCCGGACGACAAAAATGGCCTCTTCAAATATCTTGGGGTCCGGCGAGCGCACCACGACGACACGCCGGTTCGTACCTCTCACCATCTGCGCCGCCTCCCCTGTTTGCCGATGTTTCCAGTCTACCCGCCCCGGTCCTTTCTTATACAGGCGCGGCCAACCTTTGTCCGGGACTTTCAGCTTCGGCCGGATCACTGCCGTTCCTCCACACGGATGGCCAGGGCGGTCATGTCGTCGGCGTTGCCGAACCGGCCCACCGCCGCCCGCAGGGCCGTCTTGGCAAGCACTTTTGTCTCCACCCCGTCGCTGGAGGCCAGGATGTCCCGGAGCCACTGGTCGTTGTTCTCCGCCAGCACCCCGTCCGAGGCGATCAGGGCCACGTTGCCGGGCCGCAGGCGCATCTTCACCATGTCCGGCGCGGATTCCTCCCCCGCCAGCATCCCCGCCGCCAGGGACGTGCACTTCACCCGCCGGATGGCCCGGCCCGTCTTCACATAGCTGGGGGCCGCGCCGTACTTATAAAACCGGGTGTCGCCGGTGAACAGGTCCACGCAGCACAGGTCCACCGTGGCGTAGCCCCAGTCCTCGCCGTTTTTCAGCATGGCGGAGGAATTCAAAAGCCGCATGGCGCAGCCGGGCTCCACCCCCGCCTTCAGAAGCTCCTCCAATATCTCCACCGCCGCCACGCTCTCCCGGGCGGCCTCCTCCCCGGCGCCCATGCCGTCGGACAATATCACGCACAGCATGCCCCCGTCGGTCTTGAAATAGGTCCCCCGGTCCCCGGAGACGCTCTCGCCCTCCTTCTTCATGGTGGCGATGCCCACGGATACCGCCAGGGGCTCCGCCTGGCGCAGCACCATCCGGCCCGGCTCCCGGCCGCCTACCCGGCACAGCCGGACGCCGACCGTCTGGGAAAGCTGCTCCAGGTAGTCCGGCTCGTCGCCAAGGGCCTCCACGCCGGCGCCCTCCAGTACCCCGTGGAGCCGGCCGCCGCTGTCCCGGAACACGGAGCAGACCCCGTCCAGCTCCCGGCTGCGCATATACCGGATCAGCCGCCGCTCCGCCGCCAGATCCGGCCCCGCCGCGCCGCTCATCTCCCTGGCGGCTCCCTCCATGACCTCCGCCATATCCAAAAACTGGCCGTAGGCCGCCGCCCGGCCCTCTTTCAGCCGGGCCCGGTACTGCCGCCGGTACATGAGCCCCCGCAGCTCCCCGTTCACCGCCCCGGCGAAGGCCTCCGCCTGGGTGCACTGGGCTCGGAACGCCTCCGGCAGTTCCTCCGTTTTGAGCCGTCCCTGCCGGTTCATCCGGTCCAGCAGCGGGGCCAGAAGCTCCACCGTCCGCCGGCCGCCGGTACGCCAGCACCGGTCCATGCCCGGGCAGGTCCGGCACACCGCGTCCGCCGCCCGGTCAAACACCGCTCCCGCCTCGCTCCGGGGTGTCCGCGCGCTCTCCGGCCGGCAGGCACACTCGTACAGCTTGCGGAACCCCTGGCTCATATGCTCCAGCCGCTGGGCCTGATACAGCCGAAAGGCCGTCTCCCCCTTGCCCCGGCCCACCCGCAGCAGGGACCCTACCGGGGTCAGCACGCTCTGGGGCAGCAGCATGAACAGCACCACCGCCATAAAGCACTCGTACAGCACGGACATGTCGGTCTGGCCGTTCCAGCCCAGCAGCGCTCCCACCGCGTCGGCCGCGCAGAAGCACACCGAATAGGCCAGCCGCCCGTACCGGCACATCCCCCCGGCCACCAGTCCCGCCAGAGGATAGGCCGCCCCGTAAAAAAGGGTCCCGCCCCCTGTCATATCCATGGCCACGCCCATGGCGCAGCCCGCCGCGCACCCGGGCATCAGCCCACCGCAAAAGCCCGCCGCCAGCACCGCCATCAGGCTCAGTATCCGCCCCACGGATACCGTATCGAATATCTCCACCCGCGCAAGACCCATCAGCGCGCAGGCCGTCAATATGGCCGCGCTGACGGCCCGGCGGGTCTCCGCCGCCTCCGTGGTCAGTTTCTCCGGCTCCAGAGCCAGGCCGAAGAAGTACGCGCAGCCGCCGGAGAGCAGCACCTCCAAAAACAGCCGCAGCGACGCCGGTACCCCGCCGATCTCCCCGGCGCCGTACAGCGCCCCGGTCAGAGCAGCCGTCACTCCCGCCACCAGCGGCATGAACCACCGCCGCCGCCGGATCGACAGATTCTGGGTCACGAAGCCCAGGGTGAAGATCAGAAAGCTGGCCGCCACATAGCGCACCCCGGGATAGACGCCGCCTACGTAGAAGTAGCCCACGGCGGCCCCCACCAGCGTGAGAAAGCCCCGCAGGCCCCAGCCGGCGGCCGCCGCCCCGGCCATGCCGAAAGGCCCCGGCCCCGTGAACAGCCGGGCCGCCCCCAGACATAGCCCCAGCAAAAACGACCCGCCGCGCAAAAGCCACTCCCGCACCGCCGGCCGCCGCCGCAGCATCTCTACGCCGGGTATGCCCCGTCCGCCTCTTATCGCCCGTACTGCCATGGTGTTCCCTCCGCATAGACTGATATGTTGACATAATTATACCGTTCAGGAACATCATATCCCGTCGCATCTTGTAGCGTCAGGAAAAATATAAAACCATGGTATACATAATATAAATGCCTCCCTCTTGCGAGGGAGGCTCTTGGCGTCTATTCGTTTACAGCAGGCCGTCTCCGTCCTCCGCGAATTCCAGCTCCTCGTCCCGGATGACCTCCAGCTCCTTCCGGTTCAGCAGATCGTAGATGCAGGGCACCACAAAAAGGGTCATGATGGTGGCGTACAGCAGCCCGCCGATGCATACCACCGCCACCGGCTGCATCAGCGCCGTGCCCACGTTCCGGCCTGTGGCCATGACGATCAGGCCCAAAATGGTGGTCAGGCTGGTCATGAAGATGGGCCGCATACGGGTCACCCCCGCCTCTACCAAGGCCTCCCGGCGGGCCATACCGGCTGCCCGGAGCTGGTTTACATAATCTACTAGCACGATGCCGTTGTTGACGATGATGCCCACCAACATGACGAAGCCGATGATGGATACGATACTCACGTCCATCCCACAGATCAGCAGCGCGGCGAAGCCGCCGGTGAAGGCCAGGGGGATGGTGAACATGACGATGAAGGGGCTTTTCAGGCTTTGGAACTGGGCCACCATGATGAAGTACACCAGCACCACGCCGATGACCAGCATCAAAAACAGGTCCTCCACCGCCTCCATGATGGTCTCGTTCTCCCCGGCGAATTCATAGGTGACGCCCTCTGGCAGACGCGCGTCCGCCGCGGCCTTTTCCGCGTCGGCGGTGGCCAGCGTCACGTTCCGGCCCGGCAGGAGCGACGCGGTCACGGAGATATACCGCCGCTGATCGATGCGGCTGATGGTGGCCAGGCTCACGGTGGGGTCCACGCTGGCAACGTCCCGGAGCTGGAACGTGCTGGTGGAGCCGTCCTTCTGATCCGTGGACGTGAATTTCAGCTCTTCCAGCTCCCGCAGGGTCAGACCGTCCTCCGATTCCACGGTCACGTCCGCGCTGGCCCCCTCCAGGTCCATATCCATGGCGGTGGTGGAGTTGGTCAGGGCAGTGGCGATCTCCATGTAGATCTGGGCCACGGTGAAGCCCTTTTTCATGGCCTTGTTCCGGTCCACGCTCACATGGTAGGCCGTGGCGGCCTCCTCCAAGCCGTTGTCCACCTGGTCCACGCCGTCCACACCGGTCAGGGCCTGGCCCATGGCCTCGGCGCCCTTTTGCAGGTCGGCCATGTCCTCCCCGTACAGGTTCACGGTGATGCCGCTGCCGGTGAGCAGGCTCATGTCCATCATGGCGGAGTCATACTGGATCTCGCAGGGCAGGTCCGCGCAGAGCTCGGCGATGGCCGCGCCGGCCGCCGCGCCGGAGTCCCCCTCCGGCAGGCCCACATACACAGTCACGTCATATTCACCGGAGGAGCCGCCCGCGCCGGTCCCCAGGCTCACGCCTCCGCCGCCGGAGCCTCCGGTCCCCGCCAGGGACCCGGAACCCATCATGGCCCCCACGTATTCCGCGTTGGGAAGCTGGGCGATGCGCTCCAACGCCTGGTCCGCGATCTTCACGGCCTCGTCCCGCTCGGTCCCCTCCGGCATGGCCACGGTCACGTTCACCGTGTTCATGTCGATCTCCGGCATGAAGCTGAAGCCCTTGCCCAGGGCCAGATACGCGGTCCCCGCCAGCAGCAGCACGGACAGGCCCAGCGCCACCCACTTGTGACGCAGGTTCCAGCCCGCCAGACGCCGGTAGCCCCGGTAAAACACGCTCTCGGCTGGTACGGCGGAATGCTTTTGCTTTTCCCGCTTGCCGTGAGGGCGCTTTTTCTTCTCCTTTTTCAGCATGCCCTTTGCCATGGCCGGCACCAGGGTCAGGGCGATGATCAGGCTGGCCATCAGGGAGTAGGTCATGGTCAGGGCCAGGTCGGTGAAGAGCTGTCTCGTGATGCCCTCCACGAACACGATGGGCAAAAACACGCACACCGTGGTCAGGGTGGAGGCCGTGACCGCCCCGGCCACCTGCCGGGCGCCGGCCACCGCCGCCTGCGCCGCCGTGGCCCCCTTGGACCGGAGCCGGTAGATGTTCTCGATGACCACGATGGAGTTATCCACCAGCATGCCCACCGCCACGGCCAGGCCCGACAGGGAGATCATGTTCAGCGTCACCCCGGAAAAGTACATCAGCACGAACGCGAAAATGACGCTGACCGGGATGGATACCAGCGTGATGACCGTGGGCCGGATATCCCGCAAAAACAGGAACAGGACGATGATGGCGAACAGCGCGCCGGTGAGAAGGCTGGATATGATGGAGTCCGTGATCAGGTAGATATAGTCCCCCTGGTCCATCAGCGGCACAAATTTGAGCCCCGGATATTCCTTTTCCAGCTCGTCGAACCGGGCCTTCAGGTTGTCGCTGACCTCGGCGGTGGCGGCGTTGGACTGCTTGTCAAAGGTCAGCATGACGCTGTCCGCCCCGTTCAGCTTGGCGTAGACGGAGTCGGCGTTGTCCGTGATGAACACGTCCGCCACGTCCTCCAGATAGACCGGGCCGATGCCGTCCTCGCCCGTGTCGAACAGAAGCAGCAGCCGCAGCTCGTTTTCGTCTTTGATCTCGTCGCCCACGGAAACCATGTAGCTGATCCCGTCCTCTTCGATGAAGCCCGCGGGCATGGAGAAGTCCTGGGCTCCCAGGATCTGGGCCACGCTCTCCATAGTGATGGAGCCGGAGATATCCGCCTGCTCCAAAGCGTCGGCCCTAGAGTCGGCCAGCTGCTCCAGACCGGAGTCCACCTGCGCCAGACCGGAGTCCAACGAGGCGGAATTGATGTTCAGCTGGGTCTGGGCGTTTGCAAGCTCCAAAAGGCCGGAGGCCTGGCTCTGGCTCAGCACGCCCATAGCCTCGGAAAGCTGGATGGACCCGCTGTTGAGCTGGTCCAGAGCCGTGTTCAGCTGGGCGATGCCATCGTCAACCTGGGCCAGCTGCCCTTGCAGTTCAGCGATCCTGTCGGGCAGATCGGCCTCCTGGATCCCCTGGGCCGCTAGGGCCTCCACGATCTTGGCCCGATTGTCCCGCAGCGCGGCGAGCTGCGCCTCCAGCCCGGGCAGGGACTGGACCGCCCCGATGGCCTGATCCAGCTGGGCGATACCGTCCTTTGCCGCGGCCAGCGCACCATTGGCATTTTCAAAGCCCGTCCTGGCTCCTTCCAGCACCGCGCTCTGCGCCGCCAGGTACGACTGGGCAGCCGTCAGCTGGCCCCGAAGTCCCCCCACATCCGGATCCTCCGGCGGCAGCGCGTCCACCAAGGCCTGGAGCCTATCTACCTCCGCCTGGGCGGCGGCCACATCCGTCTCGGCCGCCGTCACCGCGCCCTGGGCGGCCGCCACAGCGGCTTCCATTGCGGGCAGAGCCGCCTCCGCCTGTGTCTTCTGCGCCAGCAGCCCGGCCTCGTCCCCCATCGTCTTGATCTGGTCGATGCTGCTCTGCAGCTGGGCGATGCCCTCGTCGATCTGCTGCAGGCCGCTCTGCGCCTGCTGCAGACTCGTCAGGCCGGAGCTGATGGTGGTCCGGGTGCTCTGCAGCCCGGTAAGCTGGGTCTGGATCTGCAGCTTGCCGTCCTGGATCTGGGCCTGCTGCTGAGAGAGCTCGCTCTGGGCCGCGCCGGACTGGTTGATGAGCTGCTCCTTGCCGGAGTCCAGCTGCTCCTTGGCGCTGTCCAGCTCCGCTTTGGCGCTGTCCAGCTCCGCCTTGGTGTCCTCCAGCTCCTGCTGGGCGTCATCCAGCTGGCCGTTGACCTTGGCCGCCAGACGCCGGTTCACGGCGTCGATCTTGTCCTGGCTGATGACCACGTGGACCTGCCGGTAGATGGAGCCGCTGACGCTGACGCTGGCCACCCCGGCCACGCCCTCCAGCTTGGGCACGATGGTCTCGTCCAGAAAGTCCGAAAGCTCCGCGATGTCCATGTCGGACTTGGACACGGACGCGATGGCGATGGGGATCACAGAGGGGTTGATCTTCAGCACATAGGGCGTGCCCACGGCCTCGTCCCAGGTCCCCTGCAGGGCGGCGATGTTCTGCTGGATATCCACGCCCACGGTGTCCATGTTCACCGATTCCTCAAATTCCAGCACCACCAGGGAATAATTCTCCTGGGAGGTGCTGGAAAGCTCCTTGATATGCTCCAGAGTAGCCATGGACTGCTCCAGGGGGCGGGTGATCTCCTGCTCCACGATCTCCGGGCTCTGGCCGGGGTAGGTGGTCATGATCATCACGTAGGGGAAGTCCATATTGGGCAGCAAGTCCGGGGTCATGCGGGTGAACGCCACTACGCCCAAAATGATGACGGCCAGCACCGCCACGAACACGGTCAACGGTTTTTTGACGCTGAATTTGGACATAACGCGGCTCCCCCGGTAAAAATATGGCGCAGATGGCACATCTTGTGCCAAAATACCTTTCGTTCCATCGAAATCATACCATACATACCCCCGCCCCGGCAACCCCGTCACGGAACTTTCACAATTTGTTTATAATTCTTCCGGGCCTTTCCAGCAAGCGTTCCGCTCTTTACACCCGCTGGCGGATATGATAAGATAAGGGTGGTTTTTGATGATAAAAGGCGGCAGAATAACTTTTGACGCAAGGGAAAGGAAGATCATTATGGCCCGAAATAAAAATACCTCCGACGGGGAGGCCTCCGCGAAAAAGAGCGGCGTTTTGAATAATCCCATCCGCAACCTGATCGTCACCGCGGCGGTGTGTCTGGCGCTGGGCTTGGCTTTTCTGGCCCAGCCCCACTTCATCCACGACTACTGCGGGTACGTCATCGGCGGGCTCGTCTGCGCCATCGGCTTGACGTACATCCTCATCTACTTCATCCGCAAGCCGGTCAGCGGCGTGTACCGCTCCGAGTTCGCCACGGGCGTTGTGATCCTGGCGGCCGGCGTGTGGGTGGTGACGGCCAGCATGCGCCCCGGCGCCATCGGCATCAGCATCACCCTGCGGCTGATCGTCACGGCCATTGGCGTGCTCATCGCCATGGACGGCGTGCTGAAGCTCCAGTACACCCTGGACCTGGCCCGGATGAAGTGCTCCGCCTGGTGGGTGGGGCTCATCACCAGCCTTTTAGGCATCGGACTGGGCGTGCTCACCTCCATCGGACTGGTGGACAGCTTTGGGGTGCTCATGGGGGTGAACCGGGACGACTTCATCAACGCCATGCAGTTTCTGGGCATCGGCTTTTGCCTGAACGCCCTGCTGGATACGGCCACGGTGATCCTGGTGGCGGTCCGCAACCACACCGCCGCCAAGACGGAGGCCGCCCTGGCCAAGCAGGCGGAGGATCTGGCCGCTGTCGCCGCGGCCTCCGCGGCGGCCGCTCCGGTCACGCCCCCCGCCGCCGGCTATTACGCCCCCGCGGCCCCGGCGGCGGCCCCGGCCGCTCCCGTCACGCCCCCCGCGTCCGACGGCGATCACACCTGATATACGAAAGCCCGGCTCCGGCCGGGCTTTCGCGTGGGCAAAAAGCACTTGTAAATTGGCGGGAGAGAGAATATAATGTACCAAGTGCAAATAGTATGGCGGCAGTTTCTTTCCTGCATACTACATATGGGGTTTAAAGAGCATGGCAACATTTGAAGAATATATGCGCCCCGGCAAGCGGGGCTATCTGATCGGCATCGGCGGCGTGTCCATGTCGCCGCTGGCGGAGGTGCTCCACGGCGAGGGGCTTATCATCTCCGGCAGCGATATGCAGCGCAGCGACAAGGTCTCCCACCTGGAGAACATCGGCATCCGGGTGAACATCGGCCACAACGCCGAGAACATCAACGCGGGCTATGACTTCATCGTCCGCACCGCCGCCGTCCGGGACGACAACCCGGAGATCAAGGCCGCCCGTGAGCTGGGCATCCCGGTGTTCGAGCGGACCCAGGCATGGGGCGCGCTGATGAAGCGCTACAAAAACGCCCTGTGCATCGCCGGCACCCACGGCAAGACCACCACTACCTCCATGTGCACCCACATACTCATGGCGGCGGAGAAGGACCCCACCGTCATGATCGGCGGCACGCTGCCCCTGCTCCACGCGGGCCATCGGGTGGGCGCGGGGGACACCATCGTCATGGAGAGCTGCGAGTACTACGACAGCTTTCTGGCCTTCTGCCCCACCATCGCGGTGATTTTGGACATCGACGCGGACCATCTGGACTACTTCGCGGATCTGGAGGCGGTAAAGACCTCCTTTTTGAAGTTCGCCCGGCTGGTGCCCCCCGACGGGGTGGTGGTGGCCAACTACGACGACGCCAATACCATGGACGCCCTGAAGACTCTGGACCGGCGGGTGGTCACCTTCGGCCTGTCTCCGGAGGCAGACGTACAGGCGGTGAACATTGTCAGCCGGGGCGCCCAGACGGATTTCGACGTGATCCATAAAGGCAAGCTCTTTACCCATCTGCACCTGCAGGTGCCCGGGCTGCACAACGTAAAAAACGCCCTGGCGGCCGCCGCCGCCGCCATCACCCTGGGGGTCTCCCCCACCGCCGTCACTTACGGCCTGGCGGGCTTCCATGGCGCCAACCGGCGGTTTGAATTCAAGGGCAAGTATAACGGCGCGGACATATACGACGACTACGCCCACCACCCCGGCGAGCTGCGGGCTCTGCTGGACGCGGTGGAGCCGCTTGGCTACAAGCGGGTGATCGTGATCTTCCAGCCCCACACCTACTCCCGCACCAACGCCCTGTTCCGGGACTTCGTGACCCAGCTGCAGCGGCCGGACCTGACCATTTTGGCGGAGATATACGCCGCCCGGGAGACCAACACCCTGGGTATCTCCTCCGCCTCCTTGGCCAAGGAGATCCCCGGCAGCATCTTCCGGCCCACCTTTGACGAGATCGAGACCATCCTGCGGGCCAGCGTCCAGCCGGGCGATCTGGTGCTGACCGTGGGCGCGGGGGACGTGTACCAGATCGGCGAACACCTCACCGCCTTGGGGAAATAAGGAGCTCCAGAACGAAAAAAGCACTGCGAATGCAGTGCTTTTTTCGTTCTGGAGCGGGCAACGAGATTCGAACTCGCTACCTCCACCTTGGCAAGGTGGCGCTCTGCCAAATGAGCTATGCC
>CANRBG010000030.1 GCA_947628805.1 uncultured Oscillospiraceae bacterium
ATCACGCAGCCCCAGCCGCCGCCGTAGGGATAGTCGTCCACCTGCTGCTGTTTGTTGTCGGTGAAATCCCGTATCTGTATGCAGTTGATCTCGATCAGTCCCTTTTTGGCCGCCCGGCCCAGAATGGACGCGTCCATCATGGGCCGCACCGCCTCCGGGAACAAAGTCAGGATGTCGATGCGCATAGTTACATACCGTCAATGAGCCGCACGGTGACCAGGCCGGCGTCCGGGTCCTTTTTCAGCACGAAAGCCGGCACGTCGGGGATCAGGATCTCACGCTCCCCCTTCACCACCAGTACGCTGGCGGCGGGCTCGGCCATCACGTCATCCAGGATACCAAGCTCGGTCCCGGCCTCGTCCACCACCCGCGCGCCCAGAATGTCCTGCAAAAACACGGTCCCGGCAGGCAGATGGGCGTCATCCCGGTCGATGAACAGGACCTTGCCCTTCAGGACCATGGCGGCGTTCACATCGTCCACGCCCTCCAGGGCGGCGACGCACATGTCCTTATGGACCCGGCAGGACCGCACGCCCACGGGCCGGCCGTCCATATAAAAACGGCGGAAGCGGGTCAGAAACGCCGCCTCGTCCGCCCAGGGCTGGATACGTACCTCGCCCCGGACGCCGTGGGTGTTCACGATCTGCCCCGCCTCTAAATATTGCTTTTTCAATCCAGTATCTCGACGGAGACCTTTTTGCCCTGGCGCTGGGCAACGGCTTTCATCAGCACCCGGATCTGGCGCACGATCCGGCCCTGACGGCCGATGACCTTGCCCATGTCTCCCTCCGCCACGCGTACCTCCAGCACGGCGCCGTTGGAGCCGGTGCGCTCCGTCACGGTCACCTGACTGGGGTCATCCACCAGGCTCTGGATGATATAGGTGAGAAGTTCCTTCATGGGGCTTCCGCCTTATTCCGCCGGGGCGGCCTCAGGCTCGGCTTCCGCCTTGGGCTGGTTGGCCTCGGCCAGCTTCAGCAGGCCGCGGACGGTGTCGGTGGGCTGGGCGCCGCAGCCGATCCAGTACTTGGCGCGCTCCAGATCGATGTCGATGGCGGCGGGCTTGGCCATGGGGTCATAGGTGCCCAGCTCCTCAATGTTGCGGCCGTCCCGGGGAGAGCGGCTGTCCGCCACCACTACGCGGTAATAGGGGGCCTTCTTCGCGCCCTGTCTCTTCAAACGGATCTTGACCATTTTTGTTTCCTCCAAAATATAGTAGGTTTTTTATTTTTCAAATTCAGAAATGAATTTTGAAATCACATACCGAACATGCCCATCTTCCGGGCCAGCTTCTTTCCCTTTCGGGAGCCGGACATCTGCTTCATCATGGCGTTCATGGCGTCAAAGCCTTTCAGGAGCCGGTTGATCTCCACCACGCTGGTACCGGACCCGGCGGCAATGCGCTTTTTCCGGCTGGCGTTCAAAATGGCGGGGTTGGCCCGCTCCTTGGCGGTCATGGAAAGGATGATGGCCTCGGTCCGGGCCATGGCCTTGGGGTCGATCTTGGCCCCCTTGAGAGCCCGAGCGTCCAGGCCGGGCACCATGCTCAAAAGGTCGTCCATGTCGCCCATGTCCTTCATGGACCGGAGCTGCTCCAGGTAGTCCTGGAGGGTGAAGCGGTTTTTCATGAGCTTCCCGGCCATCTCCGCGGCCTTCTTCTCATCCACCGCCTGCTCTGCCTTCTCAATGAGGGTGAGCACGTCGCCCATGCCCAGGATGCGGCTGGCCATCCGGTCCGGATGGAACACCTCGATGGCGTCCAGCTTCTCCCCGGTGCCCACGAACTTCACGGGCTTGCCGGTGACTGCCCGGACAGAAAGGGCCGCGCCGCCTCGGGCGTCGCCGTCCAGCTTGGTCAGCATCACCCCCGTGATGCCCAGGGCCTCGTCAAAGGCCGCCGCCGCGTTCACCGCGTCTTGGCCGGTCATGGCGTCCACCGTCAACAGGATCTCCGCCGGGTCCACCGCCGCCTTGATGCGCTTGAGTTCCTCCATCAGGGCCTCGTCCACATGGAGCCGGCCGGCGGTATCCAGAAACACCAGGTCGTTGCCGTGCCGGCGGGCGTGCTCCACCGCGGCCTTAGCGATGTCCACCGGGTCGGCCTGGCCCATCTGGAACACGGGCACGCCCACCTGGGCGCCCACGGTCTCCAGCTGGGAGATGGCGGCGGGGCGGTACACGTCGCAGGCGGCCAGCAGCGGCCGCTTGTTTTGCTGCTTCTTCACAAAAGCGGCCAGCTTGGCCGTGTTGGTGGTCTTGCCCGCGCCCTGCAGGCCCACCACCATCACCACGCTGGGCACCTTGGAGGAGTAGTTGAGCTTGGCGGCCTGGCCACCCATGAGGGCGGTCATCTCCTCATTGACGATCTTGATCACCATCTGGGCCGGGTTCAGGCTCTCCAAGATCTCCTGTCCGGCGGCCTTTTCCGAGACGTTTTTCACAAAGTCCTTCACGACCTTGTAGCTCACGTCGGCCTCCAGCAGGGCCATCCGCACCTGGCGCATGGCCTCCTTTACGTCCGCCTGGCTCAGTCGGCCCTTGCCACGGAGCTTTTTGAAGATGCCGTTTAACTTGTCCGAAAGGCTCTCGAACGCCATTACATCAAACCCTCCAGCCTGGCCAGTATGGCCCGGCTCCGCTCGCTGTCCGGCAGCAGGTCCGTAAGCTCCGCCCGAATGGCGGCGATCTCCTCCCGCCGCTCCAGGTATCGCCGGACCAGGCCGGTCTTTGCCTCGTATTCCCGCAGGGCGGCCTCCGCCCGGCGCAGGATGTCCCACACCCCCTGGCGGCTCAGGCCCCCCAGCGCGGCGATCTCCCCCAGAGACAGGTCCTCGTTCCAGTGCAGCTCACAGGCGGACCGCTGCTTTTCCGTCAGCAGTTCGCCGTAAAAGTCCAGCAAAAGGGACCGGTCCAGAGGGGAAGCGTCCATGCCGCGCCTCCATGTGTTAAGGATTATTGCTTTACAGCCTGCTTATCATACACCATCGGAGGCGGGGTGTCAAGCATTTTTCTTTACAGCGTTGCCGCCCGCAAGTCCGTATATTCTTTTCCCACCCCGGGAAAAATCCCAGGTATGGAAAAGATAAGCACACAACGCCTGGCCGGATGGGGCGACGAGGCGGCCAGGAGCATCCCCATAAAAGGAACGGTATCGGGCCGCCGGACGGCCCGGCGGCTGGAGCGGGCCATGGGGGCCATCACGGCCAAGAGCCGGAATGAGAAGGAGTCGGCCTGGTTCGCGGACAATGAGTATCTGGCCCGGCGGGAGACGGAGCTGGCCGCGGCGGCCTTCCGGGCGGTCGGCCGGCTGCGCCGGTGCCGGCAGGGGGCGGCTCTGGTGGAGCTGTGCCGGCGGCTGGCCGAGGCTGGACCGGTGACGGAGAGCCGGGTCACGGCCTTCCTTACCGGGGCGCGCCGGGCGGTGGAGCTGCCGGAAAACGAGAGCGCGTTGATCGGCGCGGCCCTGCGGGCGGCCCTCATCGAGGCGCTGGCCGAGCCGGGAGTGGACACGGCGACAGCGGCGGAGCTGTTCACCAGTCTGCGGACGGTGGCGGATATGGATCTGACCGACCCCTTGGAAAAGTCCGACCCGGTGGACGCGCTGCTGCGCTCCGACGGCACATACCCCGCCATGGACGAGATCAGCCGGGCCCGATACCGGGAGCGGATACAGCTTCTGGCGAAGAAACGGAAGGTCCCGGCCCTGGAGATGGCCCGGGAGGCCCTGGATCAGGGGCTGCATGAATATCTGTTTCCCCAGACCCGGCGCACCGGCGCGGGGTATATAGCGGCGCGGGTATTTCTGCCGGCGGCGCTGGCGGTGCTGGCGGGGGGCCTGACGGACAGCTTCTGGACGGCGATACTGACGCTGCTGCCCCTGTCGGAGCTCACCCGGGTGTGGCTGGACGCGGCGCTGCTGCGGTTCGTCCGGCCCCGGCGGCTGATGCGTCTGGCCTTGGAGGATGGTCTGGGCCCGGAGGGCCGGACGGTGTGCGCGGTCTCCGCCCTGCTGGCGGACGACGAGACCGGCCCACGGCTGGTCCGGCGGATGGAGGAGTATCGGCTCGCCAACCGGGACTGCGGGGACCAGCTTTTGTTCGCGCTGCTGGCGGACCTGCCGGACGGGACGGTGTTCCCGCCGGAGGAGGCGGATCGGCTGGATCCGGTCCGGGACGCCGTAGACGCGCTGAACGAAAAATACGGCGGCGGGTTCTTCCTGCTGACCCGGGACCCGGCCTGGAACGACCGGGACGGGGTCTATACGCCCTGGGAGCGGAAGCGGGGGGCCATTTTGGAGCTGGTCCGGCTGACCCAGGACCGGCCCAACCGGCTCAAGTGCCTGTCCGGGAGCGCGCAAGACCTGCGGGCCCGGTATGTGCTGTGTCTGGACGGGGACACCCGGCTGGTGCCGGGGGCGGCCCGGCAGCTCATCGGCGCAGCCATGCACCCGCTGAACGCGCCCCTGGTGGAAAACAGCGTGGTGGTCAAGGGCCACGGGGTCATCCATCCCCGGATGGCGGTGGAGCTGGACCGGGCCACGGCCACGGATTTCGCCCGGATCTGGGCGGGCCAGGGGGGAACGGACCCCTACGGGGCCCCCACGGGAGAGCTGTTCACGGATCTGTTCGACCGGGGCGGCTTCGCCGGCAAGGGCGTGGTGGATGCGGCGGCCTATTTGAGCTGTCTGGACGGTCGTTTTGAGGACAATATGATCCTGAGCCACGACGCTCTGGAGGGGGCTTACCTGCGGGGGGCCTACATGGGCGATGTGGAGCTGACGGACGGGGCCCCTGTGACGGCGGCGGCCTGGTTCCGGCGGCTGCACCGCTGGACCCGGGGCGACTGGCAGAACCTGCCCTGGCTGGGCAAGGCGGGCCGGGATCTGGCGGTTCTGGACCGATTCCGGCTTTTTGACAGTCTGCGCCGAAGCTTGGTGTCCCCGGCGGCGCTGCTGGCGGTGGTCCTGGGGGCCTTTGTGCCCGCGCTGCGGTGGGCGGCGGCCTTGGCGCTGGTCTGCCTGGGCTCCGACGCGGTCCATGACGCCTTTGCCGGACTTTTCGTGCGGGTGGGCGACGCCCGGTTCCGGTGCCGGAGCGGGGTGCTCCGGGGCGCGGGCGGGTCCCTGACCCGGTTCTTCGCCCGGCTGATCTTCCTGCCCTGGGAGGGCTTTACCTGCGCCTCGGCCATGGTCACGGCCCTGTGGCGCATGAAAGTCAGCCACAAAAGCATGCTCCAGTGGGTCCCGGCGGCCCAGACGGAGGGCGGCAATACCCGGCCCGGGGCCATGTGGTTTTCCATGGGCCTGGGGCTGGCCATGGCCCTGCTGGCTCCGGGTCCGGCGGGGAAGGCCGCCGGGGTCATATGGCTGGCGGCGCCGGCGTTCGCCTATATGTCCGGCCTGCCTCTGCGGGCGAAAAACGATCTGACCCATGCCGACCGGGCCTTCCTCATGAAGTCCGCCGAGGCCATCTGGGGCTATTTCAGTAGTTACTGCACCCGGGCCGACCACTGGCTGCCCCCGGATAACCTGCAGGTCCAGCCCCCCAAAGGGCTCGCCCACCGGACCAGCCCCACCAACATCGGTCTGGCCCTGGTATCGGCCCTGGCGGCCATGGAGCTGGACGCCGCCCCGGAGAGCGACGCGGCGGCCCTGGCGGACCGGCTGCTGGCCACGGTGGAGAAGCTGCCCAAGTGGAAGGGGCATCTTTACAACTGGTACGACACCCGCACCTGCGCGCCGCTGCAGCCGGCCTATGTGTCCACGGTGGACAGCGGCAACCTGTGCGCGTGCCTGATCTGCCTGGCGAATGGCATGGCGGCCCACGGCCACCCGGAGATCGCGGACCGGGCCCGGGCTTTGGCGGAGGGGATGGACCTGGCCGCGCTGTATGATGAAAAGAAGCGGCTTTTCCGCATCGGCCTGGATCCGGCCTCGGACACGCCCAGTCCCGGCTATTACGACCTGATGGCCTCGGAGGCCCGGCTGACCAGCTATGTGGCCTGTGCCCGGGGGGAGGTCCCCGTGCGCCACTGGCAGAGCCTGAGCCGGGCCCAGCTGGCCCTGGACGGCTGGCGGGGGCTGGCCAGCTGGTCCGGGTCCATGTTCGAGTATCTGATGCCGGAGCTGTTTCTGCCCCTGGTAGGCGGGTCCATGCTGTGGGAGACCGCCCGGTTCTGCCTGTACGCCCAAAAGCGGAAGGGGGCCCGGGCCAAGGCCCCCTGGGGCTGTTCGGAGAGCGCTTTCTTCTCCCTGGACGCGGGCATGGACTACCGTTACAAGGCCCACGGGGCCGGGCCTCTGGCCCTGCGGCGGGACGTGGACGGAGAGCTGGTGATCGCCCCGTACGCCAGCTTTCTGGCCCTGTGCGTGCATCCCAAGGCGGCGGTGAAAAATCTCCGGCGGCTGAAGGGGATGGGCATGTGGGGCCAGTACGGCTTTTACGAGGCCCTGGACATGACCCCCGGCCGGACAGGCAAGGGGGGCGAGACGGTAGCCTGCTTCATGAGCCACCATCTGGGCATGAGCCTTTGCGCCATCGCCAACTGTCTGGCTGGAGGGGCGCTGCGGCGGTATTTCATGGCCGACCGGGCCATGGCGGCGTTCCGGCCCCTGCTGGCGGAGCGGGTGCCCCTGAGCGGGACGGTGCTGCGCCGGAGCCGCAGTCCCATCGCCCGGCCCCCGGAGAGCCGAAAGGATATGCCCGTGTTCCAGTGGGAGGGCCCGGGCCACGTGCCGGCGGCCCCGGCCTGGTTTCCCATGTCCAACGGGGTGTACACGCTTCTGGCCTGCGATGACGGCCGATGCCGGGCCACGAGCGGCGGGCTGCTGCTGTACCGGCCGGAGGGGTTCGAGCTGACCGTGGACGGGCGGCCCCTGACCCCCTCTCGGCGGGAGGCGGTCTTTTTCCCCTGGCGGTACGAGAGCGGGACGCTGACCTTCACCGCCCGGCAAGGGGGGTCCGCCGCCCCTTCGACCACGTCCATGGCTGTTGCCAGCGGCGAGCGGGGCGAGCTGCGGCGGGTCAGCGGACCCAGCGGCGGAAAGCTTTCGGTGCGGTTCGAGCCGGTCCTGACCCGGCCTGAGGACTTCGCGGCCCACCCGGCTTTCTGGCGGCTGGGGCTGGAGGTGACGGTCCGCCGGGGCGCGGTGCTGGTGCGCCGGCTTGCCCGAGGACAGCTTCCCGAGAGCTGGCTGTGCCTGGCGGCCACGGTGGATCTGCATGTGGCCGCCGGCGGCGGCTGGCAGATGAACGAGCCGGTGACGGTGACGGCCACCCTGCCGGAGGGCGGCTGCGCGGCGCTGGCCCTGTGCTGCGGCGACAGCCGCCGGGAGGCCGAGGAAGGGGCCAGGCGTATCCTGGCCGGGGGCCCGGCGGATATGGCCACAGCCATGGCGTCGCTGCTGGGCATGACCGCCGATGGCATGCGCTCGGCCTTCGAGCTGTGCGGGGCGGTGAGCTCCCCCCGGGTGGAGGCCCGGCCAGGCTCTACCCGGGAGGCATTGTGGAAAAAGGGCCTGTCCGGGGACCTGCCTATCGTGTACGTGCCGGTGACGGAGGACCTGGACGAGGCCCGGCGCATGATCAAGCGTCACGCCCTCATCACCGCCTGCGGCGTAGGGGCGGACCTGGTCATCGACACCGGGGAGGAGGGGGCCTATCTGCACCCCCGCCGGGACGAGCTGCGCCGGTATCTGGACAAGTACGGCCTGGGCGCCTTTGAGAACATGCGGGGCGGCGTGTGGTTCGCCGGCGGGGCGGATATCGCCGCAGCGGCGGTGGTGGTCAGACCTGCCCAGGAGCGGAAATACGCGGGCCTGCCCGCCCTGCGTCCCACCCCGGTCCGGGGCCGTCAGGCCCCGAAGGTGGAGTACCTGTCCGGGGGCGCGGTCCGCTACGAGACCCCGCCCCTGCCGCCCCGGGCCTGGTGTAACGTGCTGTCCAACGGCCGGTTCGGATACCTGGCCGCCGACTGCGGCACCGGCTTCATGTGGCTGGAAAACGCCCGGGAGTGCCCGGTAAACCCCTGGCTGAACGATCCCATTGCCACCGCCGGCGGGGAGACCCTGGAGCTGGTCACGGCCCAGGGACGCCGGAGCCTGTTTGCCGTGGACGCGCCATGCCGGGTGATCAACGGTTTCGGCTGGACCCGCTGGGAGCACGGCGATGTCAACTTGACCGCTTTCGTGCCAAACGGCTTCCGGGCCCGGATCATGCTCATCGAGGGGGGAGCGGACGCCTATATCGGCTGGCACCTGCCCCTGGCCCTGACCGCCAATGCCGCCGACAGGCCCTGTGTGATCACGGGCTATGCGGAGGGGTGCCTGACGGCGGAAAATCCCCGGAGCCTTTACCCTGGGGAGGTCTTTCGGGCCGTTTGCAGCCGGAAACTGTCCGGCTTTACGGGGGACGAGGCGGCCTGGCTTGCGGGCCGGATGGACGGCCGGACCGGGGCGGGGCTGCGGCCCTGCTTCGGGGCGCTGTGGAAAGGCGGCGGCGTGAGCGTGCTGGTCTGCGGCTTTGAGGACGCGGATACCCTCCGGGCCCTGGCGGACCCGGACCGGGCGGCCAAAGAGCTGGTCCGGGTCCGGGACGGCTGGCGGGCCACCCTGGGCCGGGTGCACATCCACACCCCGGACGAGGCTCTGGACCGGATGATGAACGGCTGGGCCGCCTACCAGACCCTGGCCTGCCGGGTCATGGGTCGGACCAGCCTGTACCAGTCCGGCGGGGCCTACGGCTTCCGGGACCAGCTGCAGGACGTGACCAACCTGATCCTGATCACCCCCGCCCGGGCCCGGCGGCATATCCTGACCTGCTGCGCCCGCCAGTTCCGGGAGGGGGACGTGCTCCACTGGTGGCACGAGACCCCGGCGGGGCCCCGGGGGGTCCGGACCCGGTGTTCGGACGACCTCTTATGGCTGACCTGGGCGGTGTGCGAGTATGTGGAGAAGACCGGGGACACGGACTTCTGCGCCCGGACGGCCCCCTGGCTGGAGGCCCCGCCTCTGGGGCCGGAGGAGTGGGACCGGTATTTCATCCCTGGCATATCCGAAGAGGAAAGTGCTGTGCTGGACCACGCCCGCCGGGCGGCGGAGCGGGTGCTGGCCCGAGGTCGGGGGCCCCACGGACTGCTGCTGACCGGGTCCGGAGACTGGAACGACGGTATGGACAAGGTGGGCGGCGAGAGCCAGTGGCTGACCTGGTTTTTCATCCACACGGCAAACCGCCTGGCGGCCCTGCTGGTCCGGCTGAACGACCCGGCCGGGGCGAAGCTCTTCTCTGACGCTGCCGAGGCCCTGACCGTCGCGGCGGAGCAGAGCTGGAACGGCAGCTGGTACCTGCGGGGCTGGTGGGACGATGGCGCGCCTCTTGGGGGCGTGGGCGCGCCTGCCTGCGCCATCGACTCTGTGGCCCAGAGCTGGGCCGCTTTCAGCGGCACGGCGGATAAGGACCGGGTCCGCACGGCCCTGGCGGCCTGCGCGGATCACCTGTACGACCGGGCCCACGGGCTGGTGAAGCTGTTCGCGCCGCCCTTTGGAGATACCGGCCGGGACCCGGGCTATATCCGGGCCTGCGGGCCGGGGTTCCGGGAAAACGGCGGACAGTACACCCACGGGGCGGTGTGGCTGGCCTCGGCCCTGCTGAAGGAGGGCTTCACAGACCTGGGGACCGCCATGCTGCTGGACCTGCTGCCGGCCCGGCACGACCTGGACCTGTGGGGCGCGGAGAGCTGGGTGTTGGCAACGGACGTGTCCGCCAACCCGGACCATTACGGCCAGGCCTTATGGAGCTGGTACACCGGCGCGGCGGGGTGGTTTTTCCGGGTGGTCCTGGAGGATTTGCTGGGTATCCGGCTGGAGGACGGCCGGCTCACGGTCCGGCCCAACCTGCCCGCCGGCTGGGACGGTTACGAGGCCGATATCTGCGGCCGGCATATCAAGGTCGTGAACGGCCATGTGATCATCCGATAAATGAGGCCCTGTCCGGCGGCTGTGTCGTCGGGCGGGGCCTGCAAAATTCACGGAAATGTCATTTTCAAACCAGGCGGCGTGTGTTATAATACAGAGTAAGAAAATTTTACCAGAAAGCGGTGGGTGAGAGCGGTGCGGCAGACGCGCAAAGAGATCCTGCCGGGCGCGTATCTGACGTGCCTGCGGACAGATAAATTCAAGACGGGGCTTTTGAGCGTGAATCTTCTGACCCGGCTGAGCCGGGAGACGGCGGCGCAAAACGCCCTGATCCCCAGCGTGCTGCGCCGGGGCACGGTGAAGAGCCCGGACCTGGACGCGCTGGCGGTCCGGCTGGACAGCCTGTACGGGGCCCGGCTGGAGCCGGCGGTCCGGAAAAAGGGCGAGATCCAGTGCGTGGGCTTCTGGGCGGACTTCGTGGACGAGAAATACCTGCCCGACGGCCAGACGCTGCTGGAGGACGTGGCGGCCCTGCTGGGAGAGGTCCTTTTGGAGCCCCGAACCCGGGGCGGGCTTCTTTTGAGCGCCTATGTGGACAGCGAGAAGGAAAAGCTTCTGGAGGATATCCGCTCCCGGATCAACGATAAGATCTCCTACAGCCGCTATCGGCTCACGGAGCTGATGTGCCCGGCTGAGGACTATGCCGTGGACGTGCTGGGCACGGAAGAGGAGGCGGAGGCCATCGGCTACGTGGCCCTGACCCGCCGGTACCACGAGCTGCTGGCCGCCTCGCCCATGGAGATATTTTACTGCGGCAGCGCAGAGCCCGCCCGGGTGGAGCGGGCCGTTCGGGACGCGCTGTCCACCCTGCCCCGGGGCGAGCTGGACATGGACCTGGGCACCGACATCCGCATGAACACGGTGGACGAGCAGACCCGGTACTTTACCGACGAGATGGAAGTGACCCAGGGGAAGCTGGCCATCGGCTACCGGCTGGGGGACGCCATGGAGGACCCGGATATGGCCGCGCTGCGGGTGATGAACGCGGTGTTCGGCGCGGGGGTCAGCTCCAAGCTCTTCATGAACGTGCGGGAAAAGCTGAGCCTGTGCTATTTCGCAAGCTCCGCCCTGGACCTGATGAAGGGCGTCATGGCGGTGATCAGCGGCATCGAGGTGACGGACTACGATCAGGCCCTGGCGGAGATCGGCCGGCAGCTGAAGGCCGTCCAGGAAGGGGACATCACCGACGACGAGCTGAGCGCGGCCAAGCGGGGCTTGGTGAACGATCTTCTCAGCGCGGGGGACAGCGCGGGGGCGCTGGAGAGCTTCTGGCTGGAGCAGAACCTGCTGGGCTTGGAATATGGCCCTGACGAGCTGGCGGCCCTGGTGGAGGACGTGACGAAAGAGGATGTGGTCCGCGCCGCCGCCGGCATCGTGTGCGACGCGGTGTATTTCCTGCGGGGGACCGGGGAGGATGAGGATGCGTAAGATCGACTACGCCGCCATCGGCGAGACCCTGTACGAGAGCAGGCTGCCAAACGGCCTGTCCGTCTTTGTCGTGCCCAAGCCCGGCTATTGCAAGAGCTTTGCCTGCTTCGTGACCAACTACGGCGGCGCGGACCGGCGCTTCACCCTAAACGGGGAGGTAAAGGATACCCCCGCCGGTGTGGCCCACTACCTGGAGCACAAGATGTTCGACACCCCCGACGGGGGCAACGCCCTTATAACGCTGGACGCGGCGGGGGCCAACGCCAACGCCTTCACCTCCGAGTCCATGACGGCCTATTACTTCTCCTGTACCCAGCGGTTCGAGGAAAATCTGCGGACCCTGCTCAGCTTCGTCTCCGTGCCCTGGTATACCCAGGAGAGCGTGGACAAGGAGCGGGGCATCATCGGCCAGGAGCTTCGCATGTACGAGGATGACCCGGACAACGCGGTGTATATGGGGCTGATGCGGCTGCTGTTTGCCCACAGCCCTCTGCGGGACGATGTGGGCGGTACCGTGGAGTCCATCCAGGATATCACCCCCCAGGTTCTCTACGACTGCCATAAGGTCTTCTATCACCCCTCCAACATGGCTCTGTGCGTGGTGGGGGACGTGGACCCGGCGCTGGTGGAGCGGACGGCGGCGGAGCTTCTCACGCCGGAGGCCGCGCCCCTGCCCGGCCGGGACTATGGCCCGGCGGAGGGCCTGGACCCGGTGGGGAAACGAAATGAGCGGCAGATGGAGGTCTCCGCGCCGCTGTTTCTGGCGGGGCTGAAGCTGGGCCCCGACGCAAAGGGCCCGGACGCCCATCGGGAGCGGCTCATAGCGGGACTGGCGCTGAAATGCCTGTACGGCCGCAGCTCGCCGGCCTATCTGGACCTGTACGGCAAGGGCCTTTTGAACGCAACCTTTGGCTGCAGCGCGGATTATGCGGCCGGGGAGGGCTTCGTCGTGTTCGGCGGCGAGTCCAAGGACCCGGACAAGGCGGCGGACGAGCTGCTGGCCGCGGCGGAAAAGATAGCGGCGGAGGGTTTTGACCCGGCCCACTTCGAGCGGCAGAAAAAGGCCTCCTACGGCGGCAGTCTGCGGGCGCTGGGGGATTTTCGGAACCTGGGCGTAAGCCTGGCGGAGGGCTGCTTTGCCGGGTATCGGGCTCTGGACGGATTCGAGATCATGAAGTCCATCACCTGCGCGGACGCCTCCCGCTGGGTGCGGGAGCATATCCGCCGGGAGCGGACGGCCCTGTCGGTGGTGACGCCCTGTCGGGTGAGCGGCCCATGAGCGGCGCGGCTATCTCCTTTCCCCTGCTGGGGGACTGGTCCGTCTGCCCCGCCAATTCCTTTACCCTTTTCGGACACACCTTTTACTGGTACGGGGTCATCATCGCCTGCGGGTTCCTGCTGGCGGTGGCCTACTGCTCCCGCCGGTGCGGCGAATTTGGCATAAGTCAGGATGATCTGACCGATAATCTGTTGTTCGCCGTGCCCCTGGGAGTGATCGGCGCCCGGATCTACTACGTGATCTTCTTTGGCCACTACGATTCCTTCTGGGATATGTGCAAGATCTGGGAGGGGGGCCTGGCCATCTACGGCGGGGTGATCGCGGCGGTGATCACGGTGTTCGCCGTGTGCCGGGTGAAGCGGATCAGCCCATTGGCCTTGCTGGACACGGTGAGCTTCGGCTTTCTCATCGGCCAGAGCGTGGGCCGCTGGGGCAACTTCATCAACCGGGAGGCCTACGGAGCGGAGACGGATATTTTCTGCCGCATGGGCCTGACGCTGAACGGGGCAACTATTTATGTGCATCCCACGTTTTTGTATGAGTCCCTTTGGAATCTGCTGGGCTTCATCGGGCTGCATATCCTGTCGAAAAAGACGGTGCGGCGGTTCGACGGGCAGTATTTTCTCACCTACGTGATCTGGTACGGCCTGGGCCGGGTCTGGATCGAGGGGCTGCGGACCGACTCGCTGTACCTGGGCGGCACCGGCATCCGGGTGAGTCAGCTGCTGGCGGGGACAACCTTTGTTCTGGCGGCGGCGGTGCTGATGGTGATGCTCCGGCGAGGCGGCCGGAAGCTGTGGGTGGATAAGCGCGCGGAGCGGGACGCAGCCGGCCCGGAGACCGGCCAGGCGTAAAAAAGTACCAATGACAATTGAAAAGAGAAGAAATAAACTAAAGTAGACTAAATCAAAAGGAGGCAATCACAATGTCCGGATTCAACGATTTTATGGACAAGGCGGGAGCGCTTGCTTCCAAGGCCGCTGAGAAAGCCAAGGACCTGGCCAGCGTGGCCGCCGTCAAAACAAAGCAGGTCAGCCGCATCGCCAAACTGAACATGGATATCTCCGCCCAGAAGGATACCATCAAGAAGGCCTACGCGGAGATCGGCCGGCTGTACTATGAGGCCCACCATGACGCGCCCGACGGGGAACTGGCCCAGGCCTGCCAGGAGATCGACGTGGCCAAGGACGCCATCTGCCAGATGGAGGCGGAGATCGCCCAGCTGAAGGAGGAGATCGGCCCGGAGGCGAACGACGCGGACTTCGCGTCGGTGGTGGACGAGACCGCCGCCCAGGCGGATGTGGAGGTGGAGATCACCGTGGAGGAACCCGTTCCCGAGCCCCCCGCGGAGCCGGAGGCCCCGGCAGCGCCCGAGACACCGGCGGAGCCCGAAGCCCCCGCCGAGTCCCCCAAGCCGGAGGACGAGGAGCCTCACTGGAATTGAGACGACCTAAAACACGTATCCCCCGCTAACGGCGGGGGATACGTGTTTTAGGCAGCAGTCGTTACGTTTTATTTCGGAAAGCGATGAATTTACTGAGAAAGTAATTGAGGATGACTACCACCACGCTGATGGTGATCTTGGCAGCAAAGCCCGCCACGCCGAACAGGGTCTGATCCAGACCCAGCTTCATGAGCAGCGGCAGGCCGCCCAGCTCCACCAGCCCGGAGAAGACCCGCCCGCCCACAAAGGCGACGGCCTCCTTTCCCCACTGGGGCCAGGCCCAGCTCTTGGAGTCAAAAACCCACAGCTTGTTTGTCACGAAGGCGAACGCCACGGCACAGACCCAGCTGAATATGTTGCCCGCCGTGACCGGCATGCCACCTACGCCCACCCCCAGGGCGTAGGTGGCCCAGCTGACAACAGTGGTGGCGCCGCCAAAGAGCAGGTAATTGATGACCTCTTTATTTTTTATGTACAGCGCTTTCAGTTTTTTCACGGCGGCTGATCACTCCGGATATACTTCCTGGACCACCTCGCCGCTGGCTGAGCGGAGGGTCCAGATGTAGAAGCCGTCGTAAAAGAGCATACCGTCCTCGGCGTCAGGCTGATCCTGGGAGTCACTGTAAGCGGTCTCCTTGGGCTCGCCGATGGCGGCGTACATCTCCTGCACGGTCCGGCCCACATAATTCTGCGCCGTCTGCATGGCGGACTGGGCGCTGGTGTCGGTGCTGGACGCCTGAGGGGCGGAGGACGTATCCGTGGCGGAGACTACGCCCTCCGGCGTGGGGATGGGTGTGGGCGTGGCGGATACGGCCTTGCTGTGGCCGCAGGCACACAGCGCGCCGAAAAGGGCTATGAGCAATAAAAGAGAGAGCGTCTTTTTCATCAAATATTACACCTCCGTGGACAGGACCTCCAGGGCAGTATAGCATACATCTAAGAGATTTGGAAGATGCTGATGCCGTCCTTCTCGTAAATTAAGGAATAGTTCATAGCGAAGTAGTCATAGTTGACCTGGTAATCGGCGTATTCCGTGGGACTGATGAACACGTAGTCCACCCCGTACCGCTTCGCGAACAGCTCGAACGCCTGACCGGACCAGTACATCTGGGCGATCTGGGATTCCCGCTGCTGGTAGTCCACGCCGTGATAGTAAAGATATATCCCCGCCCCGCACAGGATGTTCCGGCCGCTGAGGACGGCTACAGGATTGGTGTGGGCGGTGGAGGTCAGAAACACGCTGTCCGCCGGGGTGTTCTCCGTGATGAACCGGGCGGCCTCCACCTGGGACGCGGAGAACAGCTGATATTCGCTGACCGCCTCCCGGAGCATGCTCATCCCGCCGGAGACGGTGCCCAGCACCGCCACCACCGCCGCCAGGGCCCAGGCCAGAGCCCGGACCCGGATCCGGGCCAGCAGACTGAACAGCCACTTGCAGGCCAGCACGTCCACCACCATGTACCAGATGTAAAGAAGCTTATTGTTGTCGTAGGGATTGGGTTGGAAAGCCATGAAGTTGGCCAGCGCGAACAGAACCGCCGCGCCCCAGAAAAGCCGCCCGTCGTCCCCCCGCAGGAAGAACATCATCGCCAGCATGACGCAGAACACCACGCCGCAGTTGACGATCCAGAACCAGAGCCAGGGCATGTCCCCGTGGACCCAGCCGGGGTTCAGCCACAGCAGGTTCCCGGAGCTGGCCGCGTCGAAGGTCCACACGATCAGCTGAGGCAGGGCCAGGGCCATACACACCGCGCCGTACAGGACGTAGTTTTCGATCAACCGGCGCAAAAGGCCGTTTTTCCTGGCCTTGCCCAGAAAGGCGAAAAACCAGCCCGCGGACAGCACCCCCAGCGCCAGGAAGGAGTGGGTGTGGATCATGGGCATGGACCCGGCCACCACAGCCAGCACCGCGAATTCCCGCCGGCCGGACCCATCCGCCGTGGTCTTTTTCACCGCCGTGATCAAAAGGTACACCGCCGCCAGGACTACGCACCAGCCGGCCATGGTGGTCCGCTGGGGGATCAGCATGTCGCAGATGATGTTCACCCACCGCAGGCCCTCGTCCACCAGGTTGGTGGGGGTGATATAAAACCCCTCCAAAAGATCGGTGAAGGAGTACTTGCCGGTCAGGAACAGCACGAAGCCGAACCCGCCGTTGAATACGAACAGCAGCCAGGCCGTCAGGGTGGGGGCCAGCTTCTCCGTCAAAGACTGGGCCAGCAGCCAGAAGCCGTAAAACACGCAAAAGAGCATGACCACGCTGGGCACGATCACCGCCATGCGCAGGCTCAGCCCAAAAAACCGCAGGCTGGCCGAGGCCGCGTCCACCAGGAAAGGATAATCCAGCGGCGCGCCGGGGTAGATGCTGTATTCCGGCGGGAAAAAGCCCTGCCGGTACAGGCTCTCCACGAATCCCAGGTGCATGGCCAGATCCCCGTAGGTGCTCTGGCCCACCCAGAGGCTGCCGTCGGCGTGGGGCAGCAGCACATGGGTGTGCAGCAGATAAGCGCAAAAGGCCGTGACCGCCGCCGACAGCAAAAGCCCCGTCAGCTCGTCGTAGGAGGGAGGCTCCAGCCTGGGCCGGGCGGGGACGTGTTCCGGGACCTCTGCCGTTTCCGCCGGAGTCTTGGACTTTTTCAGCAGTCGCCGGACGGCAAAGAAAGCCTCTATCGCCAGGGGCACGGCCAGGCCCATCCACTGGGCGGTCATGGTGAAGCCCACGAAAAACGCCGCCAGGCAGGGCAGCCACATCAGCGCGATGCAGCCGCCCACCAGCCCCAGCCAGAGCTTCACCGCTCCCCGATGGGCGGGCAGCGCCCGCCGGGCTATGTCCAGGCCAAAGAGCATATATACGACAAGTGCGGGCATAAAATGGCTCCTTTTAGGCCCCCTTGCACAGGGGAGGCTTTTTCCTTATTTCTCCGGCCCCAATTTGCTTAAAACCTCTTCAAACCAGTCCGGCAGGTCGGTCCACAGCTCGATGCGCTCACCAGTGGAGGGATGGATGAATTTCAGCCCCCGGGCGTAGAGGCACTGGGTCTGCAGCCCCTTGTCCCGGCGGCCGCCGTAGACCGTGTCCCCCAGCAGGGGGTGGCCGGTATAGGCCATGTGGACCCGGATCTGGTGGGTCCGGCCGGTCTCCAGCCGGCAGCGGATATAGCTGTGGCGATCATACCGGGCCAGCACCTCCCAATGGGTCACGGCGGGGCGGGAATTTCTGTCCGTCACCGCCATGCGCTGGCGGTTGCGGGGGTCCCGGCCGATGGGGGCGTCCACGGTGCCGGCGTTCTCATGAAAGCTCCCGTGGCAGACCGCGTCGTAGACCCGGGAAAGGGACCGGTCCTTCAGCTGGGCCGACAGGGCCTCGTGGGCCCGGTCGTTTTTTGCCGCGATGATCAGGCCGCTGGTGTCCTTGTCGATCCGGTGGACGATGCCGGGCCGGAGCTGGCCTCCAATGCCGGATAGGCTGGGCCCGCAGTGGGCCAGAAGGGCGTTGACCAGCGTCCCGTCCGGGTGGCCGGGGGCCGGGTGGACCACCAGGCCCCGGGGCTTGTTCACCACGATCACGTCCTCGTCCTCGTAGACCACGTCAAGGTCCATGGCCTGGGCCTCCGCCCGGGCCGGCGCCGGCGGGGGCAAGGTCAGGTCAAAGACGTCCCCGGCCGCGACTTTGTAGTTTTTCCGCACAGGGGCCCCGTTCATGCTGACGCGTCCGGCCTCCAGCAGCTTCGCCGCCGCGCTGCGGCTGGGCACCTGGTCCAGGCGCGCCAGGAGAGCGTCGATACGCTCGCCGCTCTCCTGTGCCGTAAACGATATGTGTGTGTCCATCACTAATCCCGGAACTCGGACAAGATGTCCTCCAGGGAGAAGTCTTCAAAATCGTCGTAACTGTCCGTCCTGGGCTTGGCAGGCTGGGACGGCTTGCGGGCGGGAGCGGCGCCGCGCCTGGCGGGCACGCTCTGATCCAGATCGTCCCACTGTGCCGCCGGCGGGGCCTGCCGCCGGGCGGGCTGGGCCTTGGGCGCGCTCTGCCGGGGCTGGGGAGCGTAGTCCTCCGCGCCCCACTCAGCAAAGGGATCGTCCGGGTCGTAGGCGCCTGTTTCGTCGGCAGGGGTCCTGTGCTGACTCCGGTCCCGATGGGGGATGTTGGCGTAGGGGTCCTCCTTCTCCCGGGCGCGGACCCGGCCGCCCTGCCTGCGCTGAGGCTGGGGCGCGGGCTCATCCTCATAAAGGTCCTCTCGCTTCGTCCGGCGGCTGGCCTTGGGGGGCACGGCGGCACGAACCTCCTCCGGCTCACGGTATACGATCACATGGATGCAGAACAGGATACCGCAGACCGTGATGAAGATGTCCGCCACGTTGAACACCGCGAAGGTGACCATCTCGAACTCGAACATGTCCACCACATAGCCGTACAGCACCCGGTCGATGCAGTTGCCCAGAGCGCCCGCCATCACCAGTACCGCCGTCCAGCGGCCGAATTTGGTGTGGATGACATCCATGCTGATGAGCACGATGATGGCGATGATGAACACCGCGGACACGCCGATGAGCAGCCACCGCTGCTCGGCCATGATGCTGAAAGCGGCGCCGTTGTTCTGCACATTGGTCATGTGAAGGACCCCGGGGATCAGGCTGACGGTCTCGCCGCCTACAGCCATGGGGGCGATGTTGTTGACGGTCCAGAACTTCACCGCCTGGTCCAGTACCAGGACCAGTACGGCAACGATCGCATAAAGCATGACGTTTCCCTCCTACTGACTGACTACTCCACCGCGCCGGAGCGGACGGTTCACGCCTCGGCGGGGTATTGCAGAGCCGCCGCGCACCGGGCGCAGAGCTCGGGGTATTTGCTGTCGCTGCCTACAGTATGGCTGTGGGTCCAGCACCGGGGGCACTTGGGGGCCTGAGAGGGCGTGACCTCGATGTTCACGCCGGCGAATTCCGTTCCGGCCCAGCCGGGGCCCTCGCCCTGGATGATCTCCGCCTCGGAGACGATGAAGAAAGGCTCCAGCTTCTGCCGGGCCACCCGCTCCATAGCGGACTTGGCCTCAGGCTTCACGTGGATGGTGACCTTGGCCTCCAGGGGCTTGCCAATGGTCTTGTCGGCCCGGGCCAGCTCCAGGGCCTTGTTCACGTCCGTGCGCAGACGCAGACTGTCCTCCCAGAAAGCGGTCTCCTCCTCGGTGAGGGCCCAGGCGCCGTTGGGGGCGGGCATGTCGTTGAGCATCACATGCCTGGCGTCGTCCGAAGCCCGGTGGGGCATGGCCAGCCAGATCTCGTTGGAGGTGAAGGCCAGGATGGGGGCCAGCAGCCGCACCATGGCGTCCAGCACGAGCCACATGGCGGTCTGGGCCGCCCGCCGGGCGGGGCTGGTCCGGGCCTCGCAGTAGAGCCGGTCCTTCACAACATCCAGATACACGTTGGACATGTCCACCACGCAGAAGTTGTGGATGGCGTAGGTGACGGACCAGAACTCGTATTTCTCATAGCTTGCCAGGCACTTCTCGATCAGGGCGTTGACCCGGCTAAGAGCCCAGCGGTCGATAGGCTGCAGCTGGTCCAGGCCCAGCAGATCCCGGTCCGGATCGAACCCGTCCAGGTTGCCCAGAATGAACCGGGCGGTGTTGCGGATCTTCAGATACTTGTCGGACAGCTGCTTGAAGATGGCGTCGGAGCAGCGCATATCCAGCCGGAAATCCGCGCTGGCGGCCCAGAGCCGGCACAGGTCCGCGCCGTATTTGGCGGTGAGCTCGTCGGGGGCCACGCCGTTGCCAAGGCTCTTGTGCATGGCCCGGCCCTCGCCGTCCACGGTCCAGCCGTGGCACAGCACGGCCTTATAGGGGGCCTGGCCCTTGGTGGCCACGGCGGTCAGCAGGCTGGACTGGAACCAGCCCCGGAACTGGTCGCCGCCCTCCAGGTACAGGTCCGCGGGCCACACGCCGGGGGCGTCCAGCTCCATGGACGCCACATGGGTGGAGCCGGAGTCGAACCAGCCGTCCAGGGTATCGGTCTCCTTTTCCGTCACCTTGCCGCCGCAGTGGGGGCAGGTGAAGTTCTCAGGCAGAAGCTCCTCCGCGGTCATGTCGAACCAGGCGTTGGAGCCCTTTTCCCCAAAGATATTGGATACGGACTCGATGGTCTCCGGGGTGCAGACAGGCTTGCCGCAGTCGCCGCAGTAGAACACCGGGATGGGCAGACCCCAGCGGCGCTGACGGCTGATGCACCAGTCCGCCCGCTCCCGGATCATACTCTCCATCCGCTCCGCGCCCCACTCGGGGTTCCACTGGACTTTTCGGGCGGCCCGGACCGCGTCCTCTTTGAACGCGTCCACGGAGCAGAACCACTGGTCCGTGGCCCGGAAGATGATGGGGTTCTTGCACCGCCAGCAGTGGGGGTAGGAGTGGGTGATGTCCTCGGAGGCCAGGATGGC
>CANRBG010000031.1 GCA_947628805.1 uncultured Oscillospiraceae bacterium
TCGCCGGCCCATATCTCGTCGCTGCCGCCGGGGATGATGCACTTGCCGTCCCGGATGATGGCGGCCACCAGCACGTCGGAGCGGGTGGGCAGGTCCCGCAGGGCCACGCCCACGCAGGGGCTCGACGTGCCCGCCCGGAATTCCAGTACCTCCAGCTTGCCGTCCAGGATCCGCCGGAGCATCTCCACGCCGCTGCTGGAGCTGGCGTTTTCCATACTGCGCACGTACTGGAGCACCTGCTGGGCGGTGATGAACCGGGGCTGGACCGGCTCCTCCAGGCCAAAAGAGGTCGCCAGGGCGATCAGATGGTCCTCGTTGACCTTGGCGACGGCCTTTTCCACGCCCACGCTGCGGGCATAGGCGCCTAAAATGATGTTTATCTCATCCGTACCGGTGATGGCCACCAGCGCGTCCGTCTCCCGCAGGCCCTCTTCCTCCAGCACGTCCGGCCGGGACCCGTCGGCGCAGATCACCTCCGCTTTGGGCAGAAGGTCCTTGATGCGGCGGCATTTCTCCGGGTCCTTTTCCACCACCTTGACGCGGATGCCCATGCCAAGCAGCTGCCGGCCCAGGTATACGCCCACTTGGCCGCCGCCCACGATCATCACGTTTTTCGCGCTCTTTTTGAAGATGGCCAGATCCCGGAACAGGGCGTGGATGTGCTTTGGCGCGCCCACCACAGTGACGCTGTCGTCCGCCTGGAGCACGAAGTCGCCGCCGGGGATGTGGACCTGCTCCCCCCGTCGGACGGCGCAGATCAGGGTGCCACGGCCAAACTTGCCGTGGAAGTTTTTCAGCATCATGCCGCAAAGGGGGTTCCCCTCCCGGAGCTTGAACTCCACCAGCTCCGCCTGGCCCTTGGCAAAGGGCTCCACCTTGGCGGCGGAGGGGAAGCGCAGCACCCGGCTGATCTCCCGGGCGGTGTCGTTTTCCGGGTTGATGGTCATGGACAGGCCCAGCTCGTCCCGCAGCAGCATCACCGCGCTGTAATGGTCCTGCTGACGGACCCGGGCGATGGTGTGCTTGACACCCAGCTTCCGGCCCATCATGCAGCAGAGGATATTGGATTCATCGAAATCGGTAGCGGCGATGAGCAGATCCGCTGTGCTCACCCCCGCCAGTTTCAGGAGCTCTATATCCACCGCCCCGGAGATGGAGATGGCGTCCAGGGTGGTATTCACCAGGCCGATCCGGTCCGGGTTCCGGTCGATGACCGTCACGTCATGCCCCTCCCGGGTCAGATACTGGGTCAGGGTAAAGCCGATCTTGCCCGCGCCAACAACGATGATATTCATGATTCCCTCCTGTAAAAGGGTAAATTACTACATAGTATACGCTCCACTGATTTTAACACCGTCGCCTATCCCCGTCAAGGCCGCTTGTAGACCGGGTGAAAACGTGGTATACTGCTATACAGTACGTTTGAATGACATTCCACATCTCTAAGGAGGAGCCCATGACGAGAAGACTTTTGGCCGCGCTGGTGTGCCTGTGCGCGGCGCTCTCGCTGCTGGCCGGCTGCGGCGGCAGCGGTATCGACGAATATAAAGAAGACCCCGCCCAGGAGACGGGCGAGACCGCCGAGGCGACCCAGGAGCCGGCTGCGGCGGAAGAGGACGCCGACCAGGAGGACGCGTCGGCCGCGGACGCGGAGGAGCCCGACGAGGCCGCGGAAGAGGACACTGCGGAAAAGGGCGCCGACCAGGAGGACGCGTCGGCGGCCAACATCCAGGCAGAGGACGGCTCCGCCGCGGAGACGGACGCTTCCGACGATCCCCAGTCCCCGGAGGCCCAGGGCGATCCCACGGAGGAGCCCGAGCCCACCGCCACCCCGGACCCGGGCCTGGGCTACGCGGCCTATGAGCCGGACCAGGTGGTAGCCACCTACGACGGGGACGACGTGACCTGGCGGGAGTACTATTACTCTCTGAACTACTACGCGGGGTATATGCAGTACCTGCGGGCCATGGGCGCGCCTTTCACCAGCTGGGACGGGACCGATCTGGATCCGGAGCGGACCAACGCGGACCTGGTACGCTCCAGCGCCAAGGAGGACATGTTCACCTATCGCTCTCTGGAGGCCATGGCCGCGGCGGAGGGCGTGGAGCTGGACGCGGACGATCAAAAAGAGATCCAGTCCGTTTTTGAGGACAGCGCCGACCAGTACGGCGACGGCGACGGCGAGTGCACCGACGAGGAGACCGCCGCCTATGAGGAATATCTGGAGGGCCAATTCATCGACCGGGCCCTGTTCGACCGGATGAGCGGCGTCAACATCCTGTCTGAAAAGCTCTTCGCGGACCTGTACGGCCAGGAGGGGGCGGATTACTCCGACAAGGAAACCCTGGCCTATGCCGAAGAGCAAGGGGTCATGGCCTGCAAGCATATTCTGCTCATGACTGTGGATACCACCACCGGGGAGAACCTTTCCGACGAGGAGATCGAGGAAAAGAAGGCCAAGGCCGACGAGCTGTACGACCAGCTGGCGGCGGTCCAGGACGACCCGGAAAAGCTGGAGGAGCTGTTCGACCAGCTCATGAACGACAATTCCGAGGACACGGGCCTGGCTGCCAACCCGGACGGCTATCAATTCGTCTCCGGGGTGATGGTGCCCATCTTCGAGACCACCACCCAGGAGCTGGAGGAATACGGCCTGTCCGAGCCGGTGGAGTCCGACTACGGCTTCCACATCATCCTGCGCCTGCCCGTGGACCCGGACGGGAGCTTCACGGCCTCCGGCGGCTCCGGCGCGCCCCTGCGCACCGCCGCCGCTCAGGCGGACTTCTTCGAAAAGCTCCAGGCCGTCACCGACAAGGCGGACATCGTCTGGCAAGACGATTTTGAAAATGTCGATATCGGGGAGATATTCGGAGAATAAAGCGCGATAAGCGGAACGCGCCGGCAGCGCCGGCGCGTTCTTTTTATTCGTCCAATTTTAAAACGGCTAAAAACGCCTCGGTGGGGAGCTGGACGCTGCCCAGAGAGCGCATCTTTTTCTTGCCCTCCTTCTGCTTTTCCAGCAGCTTCTTCTTCCGGGTGATGTCGCCGCCGTAGCACTTGGCCAGCACATCCTTGCGCAGGGCCTTCACCGTCTCCCGGGCGATGATCTTGCCGCCGATGGCCGCCTGGATGGGCACCTCGAAAAGCTGCCGGGGGATGTTCTCCTTCAGCTTCTCGCACAGCCGCCTTGCCCGGGGATAGGCCTTGTCCTTGTGGGCGATCAGGCTCAGGGCGTCCACCGCCTCCCCGTTTAGTAATAGGTCCACCTTGACCAGCTCCGAGGGCTTGTAACAGGAAAACTCGTAGTCCATGGAGGCGTAACCCTTTGTCCGGGCTTTCAGGGTGTCGAAAAAGTCATAGATGATCTCCCCCAGGGGCATCTCGTATTTCAGCTCCACCAGCCGCTGGTCCAGGTATTGCATCCCCTCGTAAATGCCCCGCCGGTCCTGGCACAGGGGCATGATGTTGCCCACGAACTCGTTGGGGGTGATGATACTCATCTTCACGTAGGGCTCCCGGGCCTGGGCGATGGCGGAGACCTCCGGGTAGTTGTGGGGGTTGTCCACGTACCGGACGGACCCGTCGGTCATCTCGATCTCGTAGATCACCGATGGCAGGGTGGTCACCAGGTCCAGATCGAACTCCCGTTCCAGCCGCTCCTGGATGATCTCCAGGTGCAGCATGCCCAAAAAGCCGCACCGAAAGCCGAAGCCCAGGGCCACGGAGGACTCCGGCTCAAAGGAGAGGCTGGCGTCGTTGAGCTGGAGCTTTTCCAGCGCGTCCCGCAGGTCCGGGTACTTGCTACCGTCCTCGGTGTAGATGCCGCAGTAGACCATGCTCCGGGCGGGCCGGTAGCCGGGCAGCGGCTCTTCGGCGGGCCGGTCGGCTCCCGTCACCGTGTCGCCAATGCGGGTGTCCTGGACGTTTTTGATGCTGGCGGTGAAGTAGCCCACCTCTCCGGCGGTAAGCCGGTCGCAGCTCTCCAGCCGGGTGGGCAGCAGGTGCCCCACCTCCACCACCTTATAGGCCGCGCCGGTGGCCATGAACTTCACGTCCATGTCCTTTTCCAGCACCCCGTCCACCAGCCGCATCAGCACGATCACGCCCCGGTAGCTGTCGTACTGGCTGTCAAAGACCAGGGCTTTCAGGGGCTTGGCCGGGTCACCGGCGGGGGCGGGCACATGGGCAATGATGTCGTCCAGCACGGACTGGATGTTGACGCCGTTTTTGGCGGAGATCTCCGGCGCGTCCATGGCGGGGATGCCGATGATGTCCTCCACCTCCGCCTTGACCCGGGCCGGGTCCGCGGCGGGCAGGTCGATCTTATTGATAACGGGGAGTATCTCCAGATCGTGCTCCAAAGCCAGGTAGGTGTTGGCCAGGGTCTGGGCCTCCACCCCCTGGGAGGCGTCCACCACCAGCACGGCTCCCTCGCAGGCGGCCAGGGACCGGCTGACCTCATAGTTGAAGTCCACGTGGCCCGGGGTGTCGATCAGGTTCAGCTGGTAGTCCTTCCATTGCAGGGTCACGGCCCGGGCCTTGATGGTGATGCCCCGCTCCCGCTCCAGGTCCATGTTGTCCAGGATCTGGTCGGACATCTGCCGGGCCTCCACCGCGCCGCACAGCTCGATGAGCCGGTCGGACAGGGTGGACTTGCCGTGGTCGATGTGGGCGATGATGGAGAAATTACGGATGTTTTCCTGCTTCATAGATAGCTCTCCGCCTGCTCGGCGATCTGCCGGAGCTGCTCGGCGATCTGCCGCACAGACTCGGGGCTCAGCCGGGGCCCCGCCTCGTCTTCGGTCCGGCCCAGCAGATAGTCCGCCGAGACCCCGTAGTAGTCGCAGGCCCGGCACACGAAGGCCAGGCCCGGCTCCCGGGCGCCGTTTTCATAGTGGCTCAAAAGGGCCTGGGATATCTGCAGGTCCGAGGCCGCTTTCCGCTGGCTCACGCCCTTTTCCCGCCGGAGATGGGCCAGATTCTCGCAAAAAAGCTTCTCCCGCATGCGCGTTTCCTCTCTCTTGATGCTGATTACTTTACGTATTATATACGATGGGCCAAAAATTGTAAACAGAAACTTGAAATTTCCATACAGCCGTGCTATCATTGTTTAAAACGACCGATGAACGTAAAGATCGGGTCGTTTATTTTAGGGAGAATTCATAGGAGGAGAGCCGTGTTTACCTTTCAAACGCTGATCGATTCGCTGCGGGCACGTCCCCGGAAGATCGTCTTTACCGAGGGCAGCGATCCCCGCATCCTGGAGGCGGCAGCCCGTCTCCTGTCCGGCACGTTTTTGACGCCCATCCTGATGGGCAACGAGATCGAGATCCTCACCGCCGCCCAGCGGGCCGGGTACAATATCCGGGGCGCCACGATCATCGACCCGAAGGAATACCGGGACATAGACGCGATGGTGGACAAGATGGCGGAGCTGCGCAAGGGCAAGATGACCCGGGAGCAGTGCGCCGAGGCCCTGACTCACCGCAACTACTTCGGCACCATGCTGGTGGCCACCGGCCAGGCGGACGCCCTGCTGGGCGGCGCTACATACTCCACGGCGGACACGGTCCGTCCGGCCCTGCAGCTGATCAAGACCCGGCCGGAGAACAAGATCGTCTCCTCCTGCTTCATCATGGTCCACCCCTCCGCCACCGGCGACAGCACGGTGCTGGCCATGGGCGACTGCGCCATCAACATCCACCCCAGCGAGGACGACCTGGTGGAGATCGCCACCGAGACCATCAAGTGCGCCCGCATGTTCGGCGTAGACCCCAAGGTGGCCTTTTTGAGCTACTCCACCTTCGGCTCCGGCGCGGGCCCGGACGTGGACCGGGTGCGCAATGCCGCCGAGCGGGTAAAGGCCCTGATGCCCACGGTGCCTATCTCCGGCGAGCTGCAATTCGACGCGGCGGTGAGCCCCATCGTGGCGGAGACCAAGTGCCCCAGCGATAAGGTGGCGGGCTACGCCAACACCTTCATCTTCCCGGACATCAACGCCGGCAACATCGGCTACAAGATCGCCCAGCGTCTGGGCGGCTTCGAGGCATACGGCCCCATCCTCCGGGGCCTGAACGCCCCCATCAACGACCTGTCCCGGGGCTGCAACGCCGAGGAAGTCTACTCCATGGCCATCATCACCGCCGCACAGGCCAATATGTCATAAGATATGCACATACTATATGGGCCGCCTCAAAAGGGGCGGCCCGTTTTTTGTCACAGTTTTTCCTTTTTCCGTGATATTCATAGCGACAGACGCGGCTGTGGAAGGAGGCGGTCATATGACCGAACAGCAGGCGCTTGCGCGCCTGAGAGAGAAAGACCCGGCCGGACTGGACTGGTTCATCCGGCGGTATACCCCCTATGTGGGGACGGTGATCTGGAACGTGATCGGCAGGGCCATGACCCGCCAGGACGCGGAGGAACTCTGCTCGGACGTATTTCTGGCCCTGTGGCAGAACGGGCAGAAGCCCCTGCCGGGAAAGGTGAAGAGCTACCTGGGCGTCATCGCCCGGCGAAAGGCGGTCAACGCCCTGCGGGAGCGGGGCGGCGTGGAGCTGGGGACGGAGGAGGACATGCTGGTCCTGCCGGCGGCGGGCCCGGAGGGGACCGTGGAGGCCCGGGAGCTGGCCCGGCAGGTGAAAGCCGCCGTGGAGAGCCTGGACCCCACCGACCGGGAGATATTCGTCCGGTTCTACTACTACTGCCAGACCACCGCCCGGATCGGGGAGGAGACGGGCCTGAGCCCCGCCAACGTGCGCAAGCGGCTGGAGCGGGGCCGGGAGAAGCTGCGGACCTATTTTCGGGACAAGGAGGAATACGATGCGTTATACGACTTTTTATGATCTGATGGACCACTATCAGGACGAGGAAGATATCAGTCTTACAGAGGACGCCCCGGTCCGGACAGACCGGGTGGCGGCGCAGACGATCGCCCGGCTGGGCCCCCGGGCGGCGGGCGGACCGGCCAAAAAGCGCCGGCCCGCTGGCCGGATGCTGCGGACCGGCCTGATCGCGGCGGTGCTGACGGCGGCCCTGGGCGTCACCGCCTACGCGGTGTACATGGCCACGGCGGACAAGTACGTCCTGCCGGAGACCCAGATCGCTGCGGCGCCGCCCACTGTAACGGAGGACGGGACAGACCAGACGGACGAGGTCCCCGAGTCGGAACCGGCCGCTGCCCATCTGTCCCTGGTGGGCTACCAGGGCACCCCGGAGTACGAGGCTTTCGTGGAGTGGGAGAGCTGGCTGAAAGACAATCCCACCGATTTCTCCGGCGTGGGCAACGATGACAGCTATTATGAGACGGACCGGAACTATGCCGCGCTGTACGGGGCTGTTTTCCGGGACCAGGCGGAGAAGCTGGACGAGATCATGGCTAAATACGATCTGACGCCCCTGAAAGAAATGCACTTCGTCTACGCCCCGGAGGAGGTCTATGACTATCTGGGTACGGACGCCTTTCTGCCGGCGGGCTCCTGGGGCGGCGGCTATGTGTACGACGACGGCACCTTCAAGCTGGAGGCCATCGACTTCGGCACGGAGGACCTGAACGGGACCCTTTTCGTCAGCGTCAAGGGCTCTTTCGCCCGGATCTTCAGCCGGGTCCCGGAGGACTACCAGGAGTGGAGCTATACCACCGCCTCTGGCCAGACCGTGGACCTGGTGATGGGTACGGACCAGTCGCTGATGCTCTTTGAGACGGAGGGGGCCTACATCCACCTGGACGTGAACATGGGCACGGAGGCCATATACCCCGAGGAGCCGTACATCATGAGCGAGGAGGAGTACTGGGCCTCGCTATACGAGAGGGTGCCGGAGGAGCAGTGGGATCAGATCGACGAGGGCAGCTACGAGTTTTACCTCTCCAACTTCGACGACTATGACCCGAACACACCCACCCAGCCCGCCTATACGAAAGCGGACCTGGAGAAGCTGGCCGACAGCGTGGGCTTTGACGTGCTGGCGGAGCGGTTCGCGGACCCCGTGGATCGGGAGAAGTCCCTGGCGGACTATGAGGCGTTCATCGACCGGCTGGAGTCCGCCACGGACACCTACAACCGGTCCGGAGACGCGGACAAGGCCATCGCCGCCCTGGGGGACTACTACCTAAAGGACCTGGAGGGCTTCTCTATGTACAGCGTCAGCGGCTCCATGCCGGAGGAGGGCGTGACCGACGAGACCTTCGCGGTCCGGCGGTATCAGGGCTCCGCCGGCGGGGGGATCACCCTGGCCTGGTCGGACGCCATGGAGCTCAGCGAGCCGCCTGCTCTGAGAGAGACGGAGGACGGCACGGAGGACTATCCCGAGACGGAGCAGGTCACCGTCCAGGGCCACGAGGCCCGGTACTGGTCAGATGACGAGTATGGCGCCCAGGTGGAGTGGCTGGACGAGGACCGGGGCCTGCGGTTCCAGGTGACCGCCGAGTGGGGCGGCAGCATGGGCGTGCCCTGGACCCTGGAAAAGGATGAGCTTTTGGCCATCGCCGAGAGCGTAACGGCACAGTAAAAGGAACGAGTGCCCGCACTTGCGGGCGCTCTTCTTTTGTGCCATAATATTCCCGAGGTGATACCATGGAGCGGGAGGACTATATGCGCCTGGCTTTGGCCGAGGCGGAAAAAGCCCTGGATACGGGGGACGTGCCGGTGGGCTGTGTGGTGGCGGACGCCGCCGGAAACATCATCGGCCGGGGCCGGAACCGGCGGGAGGAACGGCAAAGCGCCGTCCGCCACGCGGAGATCGAAGCCATTGAGCAGGCCTGCCAGGCGGTGGGGTCCTGGCGGCTGGAGGGCTGCGCGCTCTACGTGACGCTGGAGCCCTGTCCCATGTGTGCCGGGGCCATCTTGAACGCCCGGATCCCCACGGTGGTCTACGGGGCCAAAGAGCCCGCCACCGGCTCCTGCGGCAGCGTGATCAACCTCTTCGAGGAACGGTACGGCTTCCGGCCCGCCATTTACGGCGGCGTGCTGGCGGAGGACTGTGCGGCGGTCCTGCGAGACTTTTTTGAAAAGCTCCGATAAAAAAGGACGCGGTTCGCCGTGTCCTCCGTTTTTCTTTCGGCATAGGATGTCCCGGGAGGGATGGATGTGGCGGAAGAGGAGAGGACCCCGGCGGAGCTGGAGCCGCTGACCGACCGGGAGACAGAGGCGGAGCGGCAGTGCCGCCGGTCCATGCGCCGTCTGCGGTTCGAGACGGGCCTGGCGGTGCTGGTGGCGTCCATGGGGGCCATGGTGGTCCTGGTGCTGCTGGACGTGTTTTTCTCCATGCGGGTCAACACCGAGCGCACGCTCATCGAAAACGCCTTCGAGGCGTTCAAGCTCATTGCCGTCACGGTGCTGGGCTATATCTTCGGCGCGAACCAGACGACGAGACCCGGCTCGGGCGAATAGGGAAAGCGTCCGCTGCGGCGGACGCCTTTTCATAATAGTGGTAGTATTTTCCCGCAGGATATGGTACACTGGCAAAAAAATGTCAGGAGGCGCCCGTTATGCAGGACAACCCCACCCGTTCCGCGTTCCTTGTCATCGACATGGAGCGCGGCTTTCTCTCCGCCGCGTCTCCCCACTGCATCCCGGCGGCGGCCGCCACGGTGCCGGCCATCGTCCGGGCCATGGAGACAGCCCGCTCCAAGGGCATCCCTATCGTCTTCGTCAAGCGGCTGTACCGGGCGGACAGCAGCGATGTGGAGCTGACTCGCTGGCAGAGCTGGGCCGCCGGTGGCCGGGCCATGACATCCGGCTCCGTAGGTCCCGTCAGCGCCCAGGCCCCGGCGGGGCTCCGACCCAAGCCGGGGGATTACACCGTCATAAAGCCCCGGTGGAGCGCGTTTTTTCAGACGGAGCTGGACCTGCTGCTGCGCCGACTGGGGGTGCGGACCGTGATCCTCACCGGCACCACCACCCCCAACTGCGTCCGGGCCACCGCCTACGACGCCAACGCCCTGGACTACAATGTGATCGTCCTGGCCGACTGCACCTCCTCCCGGAACGAGGAGGTACAGCGGGTCAACCTGGAGGACATGGCCTGCATGGGGGCCGTGATCATGACCGAGGCGGACTTCCGCCACTACGGCCAGGCGGACCTGCCGGATCCCCTGGACGCCATCCGGGCCGATATGACCTCCGCGCCCCCGCCGGAGACCTTCGCCGCGGCGGATGGGAACGTGGCGGTCACGGACGTCTGGTGAGGATAAAATAGGCAAGGCGCTCATGCCCTGGCAGGGCATGAGCGCCTTTTTGCGCCGGCTCAGGCCCGTTCCCGCCGGGCCCAGCTCCTGATGGCGAAGGGGATGCACACGACGCCGATCAACACCGGGATCGTAATGGTCATCCAGGGCAGCCAGATCCCCTTGCCGAAGATGTGGAATATGTTCATGCGGAAGATGTCGGTGGGGTAACCCACCATGGGGATGAACTGCATCGCGTCCTGAGCCCACATGGGTATATAGCGGGCAAAAAGGTCCGGCACATAGACGAACGCCAGGCTCAATACCAAGCTCAAAACGTTGTTCTTTACCAATGCCGACATGAGCATAACGATGCCTGTGTACCCGATGACCCCCAGGAAAGCGAAAGCCAGTTCATAAAGCTCCGCCTGGAGCATGTTCCAGGGGGCCACAGCGATGATCTTGAGCATCTGGATGGGCATGTCCCATCCGTCCGTGCCCAGGTAAATGAGCTGTAACAGGACCGTCCCGCCCGCGATCAGCGCGTAAAACTCCACCGCGAAGGCAAAGCCGCTGAGGACCTTGACCCGGGCCAGCTTCTTCCAGCCGTATTTCGTGGTGTGCAGCAGGGGCGCGGTGCTGTTGTGCCACTCCCCGGAAAAGAGGAATCCCAGCGCAATGGCAAGATAGGGCGCCATCCTGGAGAGCATCGGCAGCGTGCCGGTCAGGGTCTTTTCCCACCCCCGGGTCCACTCGTACCGCCAGGGGGTCTTCACATGGCTGTCCATCTCCCGGAGCATCTCCACGTCCTCGTCGGTCAGCAGCATATTCTGCTGGTTGACTTTCAGGTTGTGCTCCAGATAATCCTGCCGTCGGGTATAAAAGTCGGTCAGGTCCTCCGTATCCACATAGTGGATCAAAGGCTGATACTGCTGCTGCTCGTTGTCTGTCAGTTCCTCGTATAATTTGAGAGCGTTCAAGCCCACTGTCCAGTCGTACATAGAGGAAAGGGACGTGTGGGGGATCATGGTCTGAAAGTCTTTCACCAGGTTTTGCAGGGTCTCGTCCGTCCAGTACTCGCCGTATTGGTCCGCCCGGGCCTTGTAGGTCCGGATCATAGAATAGCCGTTCGGTGTGTTGCTGTACAGGTTGGTGGGATCGTCCCCCTGGCTGCCGAAATAGGTCCACTGAAAAGAGATAACGCCTGTATATATGATCAGGTAGAAAAAGCACAGCGCCACGCAGATCAGCACCCGAGGCGTCCGCCAGAGCCTCTTATGTTCTAAAGCGAATAGTTCCATGTCACGCCTCCTTCGCGCCGAAGTAGTAAAGATACGCGTCGTCCAGTATGGGCTCGCATGCCACTGCCTCCGCCGAGGGCCTGTCGTCCGACAGGATCCGCAGCACCACCTGCTCCCCCTCGTGGCGGTAGTTGGCCACCGTCACCTGTTCCTGCCACAACCGGGCTTTTTCCCTTGGCACAGTCAGCTCCCAAACCTTGCCCGCCACCTTTTGCGCCAGCTCCGGTACAGTGCCCCGCATGATAAATTGACCGGCGTTCATAACGAACACCTGGTCCGCGATGGCCTCCACGTCGGACACGATATGGGTGGACAGAATCACGATCTTGTCTCCGGCGTATTCTGACAGGAGGTTCCGCAGCCGCACCCGCTCTTTCGGGTCCAATCCGGAGGTGGGCTCGTCCAGGATAAGGATCTGCGGGTCGTTCAAAAGGGCCTGTGCCACCCCCACCCGCTGCTTCATGCCGCCGGAAAAGGTCCTGATCTTTTTGTCGGCCACAGGCGTAAGATCAAGCGTATCCAGCAGATCCTTTACACGTTTGCCCGCCCAGTCCCGGGGTATGCCTTTCAGGGCCGCGATATAGGAGAGGAATTCCGCCGCGGTGTAGGTGGGGTAATATCCGAAGTCCTGGGGCAGATATCCCAGCACATCCCTGTAGGCCGCTCCCATACCGGCCACGTCCTTTCCGTTCAGGCGCACCTCCCCGGAGGTGGGCTCCAAAATCGAACATAGCATCCGCATGAGGGTGGTCTTGCCCGCGCCGTTGGCGCCCAGCAGGCCGTAGACGCCGGGCGTCAGCGTGGCGCTGACCCGGTCCACGGCGATCTTGTGTCCGTAGTGCTTCGTCAGGCGGTCAATCGACAATTCCATACATTTTTACCTCCTTATTCGCGTGGATGATATAGACGATCTCTCTTGCCAAGAGGAAGGAATAGACCAGCACTGCCGCGACCCAGATCCCCAGGGCGGACGCCTCGTACAGCCAGGGGAGAAGCATCGCTGTGTATCGCCAGAACAGGACTGAGCTCAGGGCAATACCCATGCAGAGGGGCGCGCCGTTCTTTTTGCTCTGCCGGAGCAGGGCCAGCATGGCGGTCATGCAGGTCAGGTAGGGCACCAGGCAGTAGATGACCATCCGGCACAGATTCTCAAGCGACCGCTGCAAATAGATCTTCAACACCAGCAGAAGCGTCAGGCATACCAGCGCGCCGCCTCCCGCCAGTACCAGCCTTGCCAGGGTCAGTAGGGCCCCGGAGGTGCGGGTAACAGCCTCTATCTCGCCGACCCGGTAACGCTGTCCCTTGAAAAAGACGGGCATGACGGCCAGAATGAAAAGCGGCATGTATACGTGCAGCACATAATGCCCTGTGGGTGTGGATAAGGCGGCCAGACAAACGGCGAACAACGCGGCCAGCTGGGACAGCAAAATAGGTATGCCCTCGAAGTGGAACACATCCGCCAGAAAGTACCAAAAGCTCTGCCGGGGCTGTGGGATACCGGCGTCCAGGATCGCGCTTATGCTGCGCTCCCGGGTCTCTTTATCCGGATAGGGAACGGCGTCACGCATCGTCTTTCAGCTCCTTTCTCAATCGGGCCATGAGGCGGTAATACCGGCTTTTGATCTTGGCCTCCGGCTGGCCGGTGACGGCGGCGATCTGGGGAAAACTGCATTGGCTGTAAATGTGCAGACGGAATATTTCCTGCTCTAAGGGGTCCTCCCGGAGGACCAGTTCCTCCGCCCGGGCCAACAACGCCTGGTCGTGGACAAGGGCGGTAAAGTCCTCCAAAGAAGAGATATCCTCCGTCAACGGCACGGTCACAGCCCGGATCTTTCGCCTGTGGTCCGTGATCTTGTGAGAGGCGATATGATAGAGCCAGGTGCGAAAGGAGCTTTTGCGGCGGTCATAGGCCGGCAGGCTCTGCAAGGCGGCGATAAAACACTCCTGCGTCAGATCCAGCGCGTCCTCATACCCGCCGACCCGACGCCAGATATAGGCGTAGATCTCGTCATAATACGCCCGGACCAGCGCGTCCGCCGCGTCCCGGTCCCCACGGCGCACAACGGCCCGTATCCACTTTTGCTGCTGATCGCGCGCCAGGGTGTCCACATCCTTTCCGATTATATATTCGCAAAAAGGAGTCGAATCGTTTCAAACGATTTTACAACGATCGATCAAAAACCGGCCCGCCGCGCAAGCGACAGGCCGGTCTTTATGTTGTTTTCCTCATCCCAGCACGTAAGACACGCTGTCCTCCGGGATCATGCCCTCCACGGGGACGAAGCGGGCGTCGGCATTTCCACCGTTGATCCCGGCGACAGCCGTCTCCCGGTCGGAGGCCAGCACGTCGGGGGTGGTGGGGCAGTACAGCCGGGCGAACAGCCGCCAGAAGATGTTCAGGTCCTGGCCGGTCTGGGCCCCCTGTCCGTTCCGCAGGGACCCAGCGTCCAGACGGGCGGAGATCACGGTCTTGGTGCTCTGGCCCGCCTCCGCGATACGCTGGGCCGCCTGACAGACGGCCACCACCGGGTCCGGCTCGGTGTTGAGGGTCACGGAGTAGGTGAAGCCGTTTTCGGACACGGGGTGATAGAGGTCCGCCAAAATGATCTCGTCAAAGCCCAGGGCCGCCAGCTCCCTGGTCAGATCGACCAGGTAGCCGCGCACGGTCTGGTTATAAGGGTCCAGCCAGTAGCTGCCGTCGGCGTCCTGGCACAGGTTCCCGTCCGCGTAACGCAAGGCGAAGGACCAGTTGTGCTGCAGAAGCAGCGAGTCGCAGAAGCAGCTGATCTGGGCGGCCGCGATCTTGCCCACCGCGTGCAGGGACTGGATGGCGGCGGACACGTCCGTGGTGCCGGAGGTGCCGTAGTCCAGGGCCGTCTCGCAGGTGGAGGGCCAGACGAGCTGGCCGCTGCGGCTTTTCATCTCCAGCACCGCCATGGTATAGTCGCTGGCCGTCACGTTGGTGACGGCGGTGGTCAGCTCCGCGCCGTTGGTCACGGTGCCGGCGGGGATGAACAGGGCTTGGACGGGCTTTAAGTCGTCCCAGGTGCCCATGTCCACATCGGCGAAATCCGGGTCCTCCCACACGATCTGTACGTTCACCGGCTCAAAGGTGGGCTGGACGGCCAGGGCAGGGTCCTCCTCCGGGACGGGCGCCTCTGTCCGCTGGCCGGGCAGCTGCAGCGTGGCCCCATTGGCGTCGTAGACCATGTACCGCTGCAGGACATAGAACATCGTCACGCCGCCGAAGACCAGCAGCACCAGCACGAACAGAAATATGTTCAAAGGCACCCGGAATTTCCGGCGGCCTCTGTATATGTCCTTGGGGCGGTACGGCATTTATTCCTCCAGATCCTTTATCTTGGCGATGCGTTGGCAGTGGTGCTCCCCGTGGGAGAACGGGGTGTCCAGGTAGGTATCCACGATCTTCTTGGCCAGCTCGCTGCCCAGGGTGCGGCCGCCCAGGCACAGGACGTTGGCGTCATTGTGCTGGCGGGCCATCTCCGCGCTGTAGCAGTCGGCGCACAGGGCCGCCCGGATGCCGTGGATCTTGTTGGCGGCGATGGACATGCCGATGCCGGTGCCGCAGACCAGGATGCCCCGTTCATACTGCCCGGCCAGCACGGCCCGGCAGAGTTTTTCGGCGTAGTCCGGGTAATCCACCGGCTCGCCGCCGCAGCCCAGGTCCTCCGCCTGTACGCCCCGGGCGGCCAGATATTCGACAAGTGTTTGCTTGAGGGCGTAGCCCCCGTGGTCGGATGCGATAGCGATCATGACAGTCTCTCCTTTTCAGATCGGAATGAATTCCGGCTTGTGCTTTGTAAACAGGGCGAGGTAGCGGAAGCCACAGTCCCGCAGTATCTGTTGGCCCGCATCCAGGCATTTGGCCGCGTCCCGGGGCCGGTGGGCGTCGGAGCCCAGGGTGACGATCTCACCGCCCAGGGATCGGTACAGCTTCAGGATCTCCGCAGAGGGGAAAGGGCCGCAGCCGTCCCGGAGGCCGGAGCAGTTCAGCTCGATGCCTTTGCCGTTTTGAATGATGGTCTTCAGGATGGTCCCGATCCGGTCTCCGTGCTTTTTCAGCGTCAGGTCTGCGTCTGTCCCCTGACGTATGGCGTAGCGGCGGACGTAGCCGATGTGGGCCATCACGTCGAAGTAGTCCATGTCCGCCACTCTCTGCAGGTCCCGCAGGTAGATATCCAGCAGTTCCTCGCAGAAGGCGGGGCTGGAATAATCCTGCTCGTGGTAGTCGCCGTATTCCTTCGTCAGGTGGCAGGAACCCAGGATGAAGTCCAGCCAGGGGGCGCCGGAGAGCTCCTGGGCCAGCTCGGGGTAAAAGATCAGCTCAGCCAGCTCCATCCCCATCCGCAGCCGCATATCCGCCGGGAGACGGTCCTGGACGGCCCGGCAGGCCTCCAGCTCCCGCCGGGCCACGTCCCGGCAGCCGGGATGGAACCGCAGCGTCCGCCAGTCAACCGTGTCGCAGTGGTCGGTGACGCACAGCCAGCGCACCCCCGCGTTATATTCCGCCATCACCATATCGTAATAAGGCGCGCTGCTGTCCAGGGAGATATCGGTGTGGCAATGTTGATCTGTCAGAAAGGCCATGTGTCGGTAAACCATTTCAGAAATACCCGGCTGTAAGCGGCGGTCCGGGGTATGCCGGCCAGCACCGGATAAAATATGACGAACAGCGCCACGGTCCCGGCGGTGAAGCCGCCGACGGCGGCCCGCCAATGGATGTCGCGCCGGCGCAGGTCCGCGAAGACGTAGCCGATAGCAAGGACCAGAAACAGGGTGCAGGGGAAATAGTGATAGGCGAAAGTAAGGCGGCTGACCAGCATCCATGGCAGCAGATTCGCCAGATAGCCGATCAGGATGAACCAGGCTGTCATATCCCGGTCCCGGACCGCGCACCAGCCCACGCCCGCCATGGCCGCCAGGCCGCCCCAGGCGACCAGCGGGTTATTGAAGGCCGCGAAGGAGACGGTCCGGCCGTCGGGCAGGTAGTCCAGCAGATACAGGATGGGCCGGGCGTCCACCAGCCACTGGTACCACTTGGAGGCATAGGGATGGGTGGCCACCAGGTCGGAGTGATAGTTCCACATGTAGACCTGGTTGTCGATCACCAGATCGAAATAACCCTTGTTGAACAGCCGGAAAGGCCCTGTTATCCCCTGGCTGGGGGCATAGGACCAGTAGCTGGCGTAGTAAATGGCGCAGGGCACCAGCACGAAAAAGACGAGACACCAGCCCACGTTCAGCAGGAACGGATCCCGGGCCGCTTTCCTCTCCCGCTGAAACCGGCGGACCCAATAGACCAGCCATATGACGGCCAGCCCCGCCCCCGCGTAGATGCACACCCATTTGCTGGCGGCGCCCAGGCCGAAGCTTATGCCGCACAGAGCCAGCCACAGCAGCCGGCGGCGTTTTCGCTCCGGGGGCTCCGTGAGCCACAGGAACATGCACAGGTACATCAGCAGTATGAAAAATACCCCATACGTGTCGATGGTGGCGATACGGGTCTGGACGAAGTGCATGAAGTCGAAGGCGAACACGGTCGTCCCCGCCCCGGCCACGGCGGTATAGCCGCACATGCGCTTGAAAAGCAGGTACAAAAACGGTAGCATCAGCACGCCGAACAGCGTCCCCATGAACCGCCAGCCGAAGGGCGTCATGCCAAACAGCCGGATACCCAGAGAGATGATGGCCTTGCCAAGAGGCGGGTGGGTGATCTCGTAGGGCCAGATGTTCTCGATCATCTCCAGCGCTGTCCGGGCGTGGTAGATCTCATCGAAGTAGGTGCCGTTCAGGAAGCTGTAGCTGTCCGGGACCGTGTCCTGCTCGTCCAACAGGGCCTCGCAGCCCTTGGCCGGGATCAGCTTGTCCGCCGGGATGGGCGTGCCATACACGCCATAGAGGACCACCTCGCCCAGGTACTGCTCTGCCCCGGAGATGATGCGCACGTAGCGGACTGGCTCGGAGGTGCTGTTCAGCGTGGCGTCGTTCCAGCGGAACAGCTGGGTGTATTTCTGGGTCATGCTGGAGGTGTCGTCGTCGGTCACCTGGTCCACCCACACCTCCCCGTCCTGGGAGAATTGCAGCAGGTAATCGGCGGTGTTCAGGCCGGACCAGTACCGCACCCGGAGGATGGGCTGCGGCTCGGTCAGCTCGATCTGGGCATAGGTGTTGGCCTGCTCAAAATGCAGATAGGACTGGGGGACGTTCCGGCTCCCCAGGCCGGTGAAAGCCACCAGGGCGTACACCGCCGTGATGGACAGCATGACGATCCAGTCCAGCCGGGAAAACCGCTTGTCCGCCTCCGGCGCGGGCGCGCTCCCGTCCCCGAGATCCTCCGCCGTCTCCGCCGGGGGCCGGGGCAGACGGGCCCGCTTATGGATGCGGACCCACCGGCAGGACCACAAAAGCGTGCCCAGAGCCACCGCCAGGGGAAAGACGATGGGCAGATTGGAAATGATCTGATCAGAAGACATATGACCGGCCTCTTGCGTCAGGCAGAAAATTCACACAGTTATAATTATTATATACCAAAACCGGAGACGCCGCAACGTCTCCGGTCACCATTTCAAAATATTTAAAATTTCCGCTTTTTTCTGCCGACCTTCTCCCCGGCGATGTCCGCGAACTCCTGCAGCAGCTCTTTCTGCCGGCGGGAGAGGTTTTTGGGGGTCTGCAGGTTGACGGTGACGAACTGGTCTCCCTTTGCCCCGGTGCGGACGTTGGGTACGCCCTTGCCCCGGAGCCGGAACACGGACCCGCTTTGGGTGCCCTCGGGTATGTTCAGAGATACCTGCCCGTCCAGGGTAGGCACCTGGATCTCCGCGCCCAAAGCGGCCTGGACGAAGCTCAGGTCCGCGGTGACGTAGATGTTGGAGCCCTCCCGCTGGAAGGTGGGGCTGGGCCGGACCTGGACCGCCACCAGCAGATCGCCGGCGGGGCCCCCGTTGGCCCCGGCGTTGCCCTGGCCCCGGAGGGAGACGGTCTCTCCGTCGTCGATGCCGGCGGGGATGGAGATATTCAGCTTTTTCTGGGCCCGGATCACCCCGTTGCCCCGGCAGTTGGGACAGGGGGCGTGGATGATCTTGCCGCTGCCGCCGCACTTGGGGCAGGGACCGGAGGACTGGAACACCCCGAAGGGGGTCCGCTGCTGGGTTCGCACGGAGCCCACGCCCTTGCACTGGGGGCATATCTCCGGCGTGGTGCCGGGGGCGCAGCCGGTGCCCTTGCAGTCCGGGCACTGGTCGATGCGGGTAATATTGATGTCCTTTTTGCAGCCGAAGGCAGCCTCCTCAAAGGAGATGGCCAGCCGCACACGCAGACTCTCGCCCCGGCGGGGACCGGTGCGGGCCTGCTGACGGGTCTGCCCGCCAAAGCCGCCGAAACCGCCAAAGCCCCCGAAGATGTCCCCGAAGATATCCCCCAGGTCCCCGAAGTCGCCGGTGAAGCCGCCGGCCCCGCCCGCGCCGAAGCTGGGGTCCACGCCGGCGAAGCCGAACTGATCGTACTTGGCCTTCTTGTCCGGATCGGACAGCACGGCGTAGGCCTCGTTGGCCTCCTTGAAACGGGCCTCCGCCTCCTTGTCGCCGGGGTGCAGGTCCGGGTGGTTGGCCTTGGCCGCCTTGCGGTATGCTTTTTTGATCTCGTCCTCGCTGGCGCCCTTTTTCAGGCCCAGGACCTCGTAGTAATCCCGTTTATCTGCCATATGAATCACTTACCTTTTGGTGGGCGGGACCCGAAAGCCCCGCCCGCCGCTGTTTATATCGTTTGACCTATTACTTGTTGTCCGGGTCTACCTCGGTGTAGTCCGCGTCGTAATAGGTCTGGCCGCCGTTGTCGCCGCCGCCCATGTCGGGGCCGGGGCCCGCGCCAGGGCCGCCCGCCGCGCCCTGGTTGGGGGCCGCCTGCTGGTAGAGCTTCTCGGAGACCTTGTAGAAAGCCTGGGTCAGCTGCTCGGTGGCGTTCTTGATGGCGCCGGTGTCGGAGCCGGACAGGGCGGTCTTCAGGTCGGCAAGCTTCTGCTCCACCTCGGATTTGTCAGCGGCGTCCAGCTTGTCGCCCATCTCCTGCAGGGTCTTCTCGGTCTGGTAGACCATCTGGTCGCCGGCGTTGCGCACGTCCACCTCTTCCTTGCGCTTGGCGTC
>CANRBG010000032.1 GCA_947628805.1 uncultured Oscillospiraceae bacterium
GAATCCCGCCGGCAGGAAGTCAAAAGCCTGTCGCACGGCGGCTTTTGACTTCACGCGCGGGAATGCCGCGCGGCTCGGCCTGACCGGCCTTCGCTCCCGTTCATCCGGCCGCCCAGCGCCCCACCCGCTGGCCCAGGCGGACGAAGATCTCGGCCCCGGTCCGGGAGGCGTCGGCCACCGCCATGTCCGGCGAGGCAGTCCCCGGCGGGGTGATCAGGATCACGGTGGAGCCGCCGAAGGCGAAATTGCCTTTCTCCCGACCCCGCGTCACCGGCCCGGCCACGGGCCGGTTTTCTATTTTCCCCACGAAAAGGGCCCCTACCTCCATGACCAGCAGGGGGCCGGCGGCGGTCTGCAAGAGCCGGTATTCCCGGGCGTTTTCGTGATAGACGGGCCGCTGGCCCCGGTCCAGAGGCCGGACCGTGTGCAGCACGCCGGGGACGGATACCGCCGGGCCGGGAGTCCCGTCCGCCGTCCAGATATAGCGGTGGTAGTCATCCGGAGCCAGCCGGAACAGCCATACCAGCCCGCCTTGGAACCGGCGGGCCAGGTCTTCGTCCGCCAGCAGCCTGGGCAGGGTATACTCCGTTCCTTTTACGGGAAAGCGGCCCTCCGGGGTGATAGGCCAGACCGTGAGACGGCCGTCGCAGGGGCTGATAAAGGCGGCCGGGTCCAGGTCTACAGGCCGGGCCTCCGGGGGCAGGGAGCGGGTGAAAAAGTCGTTGAAAGAGGCAAAATCTGTCCGGGGGCATTGGCCCATGTCGATACTGTGACGGCGGATGAAGGGCTTTACCGCCAAAGCGGACAGCCGTGTGGACAAAATCCGCCCCGCCAATCTGGATACGCCCGGACGGACCAGGCCCCGGAGCAGCAACCGCCCCGGGGCCGTACCGTAGAGAAGCTCCAGCGTATTCATGACGCGCTCACCCGCCGCAGCACCCACTTCCAGGGCAGCGCGCTGCCCCACAGGTGACAGGCCAGGATGTACAGCACCGTCAGTCCCCCGAAGACGATAAGGAGGGCCAGCTCCCGGCTGGTGGGCTTGCGGAAGGCGAAGCGGCGGATGAACAAAAAGCCCGTCAGCAGCATCACGCCGCCCAGCACCACGGGGAAGAAGCTGCGGAAAAGCCCGCCCGCCGCGTAGGTCACCGGCAGGATCACGGAGATGGAGGTGATGGGCATGCCCTGATAATACTTTTTCCCGTCGGACCGGGGCGGCTGGTCGGCGGTCACGTTGAACCAGGCCAGCCGGATAAGCCCCGCCAGGCAGTAGGCCGTCAGCACCGCCATCCCCGCCGGGCCGTGCATCCCCAGATGGAAGCAGATGATCACCGGCAGGACCCCGAAGCACACCATGTCGCACAAAGAGTCGATCTGCACGCCATACTGCTTCTCCTGCTGGGTCCGGTCCTTTTTCATCCGGGCCACCTTTCCGTCGAAGGCGTCCAGCAGCCCCGACAGGGCCAGGCACGCCAGGGCGCAGCGGATATAGCCGGAGCAGGCCAGGAACATGCCCGCCACGGAGCTGACCAGACTCAGATAAGTCAGGATAACGGTGTAGTCATATACGCCGATCATGATGCTTCCTCTCTTTTTCTATGTTTGCCCAATATCAAGGCGGCCGCCAGGGTGAACGCGGCGGAGATGAAGAGCCGGCAGTAGAAGTCCGTCCCCCGGCTCAGCACCATGGCCGGCAGGATCAGTTCCCCGAACACCGGCTCGAACGCCGTCAGGAACAGTCCCTCCGTGATCCCCAGGCCCCCCGGCAGAGGTAACATGTCCGCCGCCACGGCGATGGCCGCCTGCAGGCCCGCCGCGTCCTGCCACCGGACTCCCGTCAGCCCCATGGCCCGGCACACCAGCCAGGGGACCGTAAACAGGGCGAAGCGCTGGGCGAAGGTGACAGCCTGGACCAGGGCCATAAGGCCCATGTGGCTTTTGAAATAGGCCGCCGTCTCGTGGTACCGGTCCATGGACTGAAGCAGCCGCTCCCGGCGGTCCGACCGCCGGCGCAGGATACGAAGCCGCTCCAAAAGATCCAGCGTCCGGTCCGCCAAGGTCCGGGCCAGGCGGGGGTGGAAGATCAGGATCATCAGCAGGGCCACGCACCCGCCGGTCAGCGCCAGACCGATCCAGTAGAGGGTCCGCATCGCTCCGAAGTGATCCCGGAGAAAGTCCAGCCGGAACACCGCCAGGTAAAGTCCCGTGACCACCAGCACCAGCTTATAGGTGAGGGTGACGGCCATGAGCGTCACCGCGCTCACCGCCACGGGGACCCGCTCCTTGCGGAGAAAGTACACCTGCATGGGCTGTCCGCCCCCCGCCGAGGGGGTCACGGCGGAGAAGAAAAATCCCACCGATGACACGAGCCAGCACCGGCCCAGTCCCAGCCGCTGGCCCTCCGAGCGCAGCAGCAGGCGCAGTATGACCGCCTCGCAGCCGATGAACACGATCACGCAGCCCAGGGCCGGCAGCAGCCACCGGCTGTCGCAGCCCCGGATGGCCGAGCGCACCGCGTTCAGATCCTCCCCGTGGAACACGGCTACTATGGTCAGCGCCAGGATGCCTGCGAACAGCAGGGCGTTTGCCGCGATCTTTTTGCTCTTACCGTTCATCCCGGACCGCCTTTCTCCCGCGCCAGAGCCGTCCGTACCAGGCCCCCAGGCCGGTCCGGCCGGCGATCTGCCAACAGAGCTCCCCCAGGACCAGCCCACCGATCACGTCCGCCAGCACATGCTGCCTGGTGGTCAGGGTGGACAGGCAGACGGCCAGAGCCGCCGCCAGGGAGAATGCCCGGTATCCGGCGGGGATGTCCCGGCAGCTCCGGACGCCCGCCCAGCACAGCCAGCTGTTCAGACAGTGAATGGAGGGGAACAGGTTGTCCGGCGTATCCAGCAGATAGATGAGCTCCAGCAGCCCGCCCAGGGGGGCGCTCTCCGGCACGGCAGGCCGCAGTTCGGCGGTGGGCAGCAGCAGAAATACCGCCAGACAAACGGTCTTGCCCAGCATGTCCGCCGCCAAAAACCGCCAAGCCCGATCCTCTCCCCGCCGGACCGCCAGCACGTAGTTGGCCGCCCAGAGGAAGTAGGCCCCCACATAGACCGCCACCGTCCAGGGCAGAAATGGAACGGCCCGGTCCAAGGCCGTGGCCATGTGCCAGTGATGCCGGCCAGCGGTGAACAGCCGCGTGCCGCTGTATACCAGGCACTGATAGGCCAGCGCCGCCAGCAGCGCCCACCCGGCGCGGGGCGGCATGGTCCTTTTCATAGGGACGGGCAGTTTCATGGGATCTCCTTTGGGTGGAATGGTGATATTCGTTATAATTTTATCATACAGGAAAACAGCGTGCTTGTCCACGCCTTTTGCCTTACATTTATCTTACGTTTTTGTAACAGCCATATCCTCGATGCCCAGCGCGGCGGTGTGGTATACCGGCTTCCAGACAAAGGGCCGGAAGCAGGCGGTCAGGGCGATGGGGATATAGGTGAGCATGAAAAGGGGAAAGGCCAGCACGCACCGCAGCCTCTGGCGAAGTCCTGGGATATGCCGCCGCTCGGTGGCGGCGGTGACGGCTCCCGCCAGAAAAAGCCCGCCCACCATGCTGACGGCGGGACCCGCCAGACCCGTCCAGGAGCCTCCGGCCAGCAGCGCCGAGCCGGCCGCCAGGGCCCCAGTCAGGGCGCAGGCCCCGTAGCCGTACATGGTCAGAGTCAGGGCCTCGAACCGGCCCCAACGGTCCCGGAGGCTGCCGGAAAAAAGGCCCCGGAACAGGGGCCAGGCGTATTTCAGGCTCACCTGGACGCCACCCTGCACCCAGCGGGTCCGCTGGACCCAGGACTGGCGCAGACTGACCGGCTGCTCGTCATAGACCACCGCCTCCGGGCAGCAGCCCATGCGGACACCGTTCACGGCGCACCAGACGTCGAATTCCAGGTCCTCCACCAGGGTGAAAAAGTTCCACCCGCCCATCCGGTCCAGCAGAGCGCGGGTGAAGCCGAAGCCCGTACCGGTGCAGGCGCAGGTGACCCCCAAAGCCATCCGGGAGGCGTTCAGGTGACCGCTGTCATGCAGGTACCACAGGCCGGACCCGGCGGAGACCCAGCTGGTCCCCAGGTTTTTGGAGGCCCGGTAGCCGCACACGGTCTCATAGCCCGCGGCAAAGAGCCGGTCGATCCGCCGTATGTAGTCCGGGCAGAGCAGGTTGTCCGCGTCAAAGACGAGAAACACATCGTACCGGTCCAGATCCCCGGTCCGGCCCATGTGCTCCAGGAGGGCGTGCAGGGCATAGCCCTTGCCCACCCGGGTCCGGTCCTGCCGCTCAAAGACCCGCGCCCCATGGGAGCGGGCCACCGCGGCGGTGTGGTCGGTACAGTTGTCCGCGACGACGAAGGCCGTCACCTGGCCGGCGGGCAGATCCTGGGCATGGACGCTGTCCAGCAGATGGCCCAGCACCGCCTGCTCGTTCCGGGCGGCGATCAGCACGGCGTAACGCCGGGAGCACGGCTCGCCGGCGGCCGGCGGCGGGTCCCGGCGCCTTTTGATGAGCGGCAGGAACAGATACGCCGCCTGGTAAAAATAGCACAGCCCCAGCACCGCCGACAGCACCGAAAAAAGCGCGCAGATATACACGTTCATGACCTCTCTTTCCGTGACCTTTACGAGATGGATGATAAAGACAGGAGGTAAAGGATGCGGTAAAGGGAGGGGTAAATTTTTTCAGCTCAGCCCGGGGGCGGAGAGCCAGCAGCCGGGCCGTCCCGGGCGGGCAGGAGGATGGTGAAGCGGGAGCCCACGCCCTCGTAGGAGCGCAGAGTGAAGGAGCCCCCGTGGCGGGTCACGATCCACCGGGCGATGGCCAGACCCAGGCCGCTTCCTCCGGCGTCGCCGCTGCGGGCGGCGTCGGCCCGGTAGAACCGGTCGAAGATGTGCGGCGCGTCCTTTTCGGCCACGCCCGCGCCGTTGTCCTGGACCTGGGCGCAGGCCCGATCGCCCTCCCGGTAGGCCCGCAGAGTGATGCGGGTGTCCGCCGGGGAGTATTTGCGGGCGTTGTCCGCCAGGATGCGGACCGCCTGCTTCAGCATGGCCGCGTCCCCCCGGACAATGACGGGTCCCGCCGCGTCCAGCACGTACCGGTGATCGCCGTCGATCATCCGGCTCTCCTCAAAGACCTCCCGCACTGTGGCGGCCAGGTCCATGTCGGTCATTTTCAGCTCCTGGCGGCCCGCGTCGCCCCGGGCCAGGAACAGCAGCTGCTCCACCAGGGTCTTCATGTGCTCCGTCTCGGTCTGGATGGCCCGGATGGACTCGTTCAGGACCTTTTCGTCGGTCTTGCCCCAGCGGTCCAGCATGTCGGCGTAGCCCTGGATCACCGCGATGGGGGTGCGCAGCTCGTGGCTGGCGTCGTCCACGAACCGGACCTGCTGGCGGTAGCCGGCGTGCATGCGCGCGATCAGGTTGTTGACCGCCGTCTCCAGGCCGGAAAGATCGTCGTCGCCGATGTGCAGCTGCTCGTCCGGGGAGGCCCCGTTCAGGTGGTCGATGGCCTCCTCCAGGGAGTGGAATTTGCTCTCGTCAAAGCCGTGGGAGGAGATGCTCTCCGTCACCTGGGCGATGTCGTCGATGGGCTTTAGATACCGCCGGATCCGGGCCGTGGCCCGAAAGCAGCCCAGCGTCCACAGCAGCAGCCGCGCTCCTGTCAGGCAGACCAGGCAAAAGCTCAGCCAGAACAGGAACACGCTCATATCCGCAGTGGTCTTTCCGACCTGAAAGACCACTATCCCGGTAAGGACGTCCTCACCCTGGAGCTGCCGGATCACGCTGTGGGCAAATGCGTGCAGATCGGCGAAGGCCCTGTCGGCAGGCTGGATATACCATTCAGCGCCGGCGGTCAGGGACACGCCCGCCGCCTGAGCCGTGGCGAAGCACCACGCCGCCACGGCCACGGCGAACAGGACCAGGCTCTGGAAGAGGATGCGCCAGAGCTTTTTCCAATGTAAGGACCAGCCGATGCGCCGGGCGATGGAGGTGGTGCGGCCGGGAGTGGTCTTCATGGCGCGCCGTCCCCCTTGATCACGTACCCCAGGCCCCGGACCGTGTGGATGAGCTTCACGCCGAAGCGGTCGTCGATCTTCTGGCGCAAATAGCGGATGTACACGTCCACCACGTTTGTCTCCCCGGCGTAGTCATAGCCCCAGACCCGTTCCAGCAGCGCGTCCCGGGTCTGGACGATGTCCCGATTTTCCAGCAAAGTCTGCAAAAGCAGAAATTCCTTGTATGTCAGCTGCAACGCCGCGCCGCCGTAGGCCGCCGTGTGCCGGGCCGGGTCCAGGGTCAGATCTCCGCAGCGCAGCACCGCCGTCTTTTTGGCCGCCGCCGCGCCGGTGCGCAGGGCCGCCCGGATCCGGGCCAGCAGCTCCTCGATGGAAAAGGGCTTGGTGATGTAGTCGTTGGCCCCCATGTCCAGACCGCTGACCTTGTCCATCACCGAATCCCGGGCGGTGAGCAGGATCACGGGCACGTCCTTTTCCCCCCGGAGCCGGCGCAGCACCTCCAGGCCGTTCAGGCCCGGCAGCATCACGTCCAGCAATATCAGGTCGAAGTCCCCGGACCGGGCCGCGTCCAGCCCGGACCGACCGTCGGCCGCGCAGGTCACGGCGTAGCCCTCGTGGTCCAGCTCCAGCTCCAGAAACCGGGCCAGCCTGACTTCGTCCTCCACGATCAGAATGTGTGCGCTCATAGTTTTCTCCCCTTATAAGCGGAGGACCGGCGTCTGTGCTGAAAAGACGCCGGTCCCCCTTGTGCGGCCGTCAGTCGTTGGGGCCATCTCCGTTTTCGTTTCCGTCGTTCTGGATGGACTCCTTGATGCTGTCGGCGATGTCGCTCATCTTGCCCATGGCGTTGTTGATGCCGTCCTTGCCCAGCTGCCGGCCCTCGAACCGGTACTGGCACCCGCAGAACAGCCCAGCGATCAGCACCACCAGCATCAGCCCGAAGCTTGCGAACAGCAGCACCACCAGCACCAGCACCGGGATGGCCAGAAGCTGTTTGTCGTGGCGCACGACCACAAAGTCGTTGTCCAGGGAGATGCGAAACAGCTTTTTCACATACCCCCATATCTCCGCGAAGCCGTTGGAGAAAAAGCTGGAGTCCTTGCTGCCGCTGACGTTTTTCACCTGCTTCACGCCCGGGTCCGTATAGCCGCCGCCGGCCTCCACGTTCACGCCGCCCGCCGTCCGGTGGGCCCGCTCCAGGGCCACCATGGCGTCCAGCATGTCCCAGTCGGCATTCTCCAGGGCGGTCTTGGCCTCCTCCAGAGAGACCCCCGCCTTCTTGCTCAAAAGCTCTGCCATTTCGTACCGCTCCATGACGATACCTCCTTGTCTTTATCCGAGCTTAGCTTATCACGGCTTTTTTAGAGAAAAATGCAAAGCAAATTAAAATCGGATTAGAATTTTCCGCGCTCTTATAAGAAGATCGGCGCGGGGGTGGGAGCCGGTGTGGCGTCCGGGTCCGGGGTGGGGTACAGGTCCGCAAAATAGCCGAAGTTGTCCGGACAGGCGGGCACTTCGCTGGTGTCCCACCAGTAGGTCCCCCACAGATCCCGGTCTCCCGCCAGAAATACGGGCGGGACCTGCTCCGTCCAGCGGGATACGTCCACGTGGTACTGGCCCCCCGCCAGGGTCACGATGTTCCAGAAGTGCTCTTCTCCGTCCAGCCGGCCGGCCACGGTCACGCACTCAAATCCCAGAGCGTCGCACCCGGCCTCCATGGCCAGGGCCAGCCCCTGGCTGTCCGCCGCCCGGCCCACCAGGGCGTCCCAGACGGTAGAGCCCGCGTTTTCATCCCAGGCGCAGACGTCAGCCAGATACTGGCAGAGGCTGTACAGGCTCTCCGCCGCCAGGGGGCCGTTGTCGCTGTCCGGGGCGGGGGACAGCTCCTCCGCCAGGGCTCCCAGCGCGGCGGATACCTCATCCCGCCGGACGGCCAGGGTCCCGGCGCTCATGCCGTAATCCAGCGCTATCTCCGCGATCCGGTCCGGGCCCGTCTCCGGGTAAAAGCTCACCGCCGCCTCCGGCAGGGCGGGACAGGCGGTCAGATCCCCGTGATAGGCCTCCGCCAGATATGCCCGGACGTCCTCCGCCGTCAGGTCCGGGTCCGTCGCCTCCAGGGCCAGATAGGTCTCTCCGGCTCGGAGGGCCTGATCCAGCCGATCGGCCAGGGCCAGGCGGTCGTCCACCGTCTCCACGGCGGCCAGCTTTTCGGCGGAGCGGGCATAGGTGATGCGCATGTCCGCCTGATAATAGCTGACGATGCGGCGCAGGTCATAGCTGATGTTGTCCACGCCGAAGGCTCCCAGGGCCGTGGCGGACTTCACCTCCCAGCAGGCGGCGGCGATGTCCTGGGTCACGTCTCCGTCGTAGTTGGCAAGCTGCAGCTGGGCGGTCTCCGCCCGGTCCGCCACCAGGTCCAATATGGCCTGGCGCAGGCCGTCATAGTCGGTGATGGCGGCCTCGCCGGTATCCGGCGTCTGCCGGACGGCAGGGGTCTGGTAGACCTCGCTCACGGTGTATTCCGTGTCGAACAGCCTGGCGCAGCCGGCCAGACTGAGCAGCAGTCCCAGCAGAGCCAGCGTCAGGACCGGACGATAATGGCCCATCTCAATAGCCCAGCTCCTGATCTACGACAACCACTTCCATGGCGTCGCAGCCGGAGGGCTTTTTCCACAGCACCACCAGCGCGTTGCAGATCCGGTCGGGGCTGACGCAGTCGTGGCAGGTCCCGTCCACGGCACAGGGGGTCTTTTTGTCCAGCCGCTTGGCGTTGGCGGGGGCGGCTGTGTTCCGGGCCCGGTCCAGGGCCTCGCTCATGGGGCCCGCCAGCTTGTTGCGGCCCACCACGAAGATGACCCGCTCTTTGGCCATAAGGGTCCCGGCCACCCGGTTGCCCCGGCCGTCGATGTTCAGTATGTAGCCTTCCTCCGAGACGGCGTTGGCGCTGGCCAGGTATACCTGGGCGTTGCAGGCCTCCCGGATGGTGTCCGGTCCGGGGGCGGCCTGGTGCCAATAGACGGTGTTGTCCGCCCGCAGCCGGTCGTACACGTCCAGGGCCGCCAGGGTCAAGCTGCCGCCCATGCCGATGGTCTTGCCGTGCAGGGACCCGGCCAGATAGTCCGCCGCGTCCTTTGCCGTGGGGCAGCAGGTGACGGTGAAGCCGTTCTTTTTGAGGTTTTCAAGAGTCTTTTCCATGGTCGATCCTCCTTAGTCAACTTTTACGATATCCTGGAAATTCTTGCCGAACACCTCGTGGGACTGGGTGACGATGACGAAGGCGTTCTCATCCCGCTCCGAGACGATCTTTTTCAGGGCGGGGATCTGGTTGCGCTTCACGGCACACAGCACCACGTCCCGCTCCTCGCCGCTGTAGGCCCCCTCGCCCTTGAGCAGGGTGGCGCCCCGGCGGAGCCGGTCGCCGATGGCCCGGGCGATGTCGTGGGGATGGACGGTGACGATGTAGCAGATGCTGGAGTTGGCGGTGCCGTACAGCAGCAGATTCACCATCCGGGAGCTGACGAACATGGTGATGATGGTGTACATGGCCGCGTCGAACCGCTTGAAGATCAGCGCGAAAGCCACCACCACCGTGGCGTCCAGAGCCAGGCTGATGGTGCCAAGCTGGATGTAGGCGTACTTGCGCCGCAGCATCCGGGACAGGATGTCCGTGCCGCCGCTGGTGCCGCCGGTGGTGAAGATGAGCCCGTAGCCCAGGCCTTTCAACAGGCCCCCGTATACCGCCGCCAGCAGGATGTCGTTGGTCAGGGCGATGTGGAACAGGCTGAAGACGTCGATGGCTACGCTGGAGCCCACCATGCCGATCAGGGAGTAGATGATGAACCGCAGGCCGAATTTCTTCCAGGCGGCGATGAAAAGGGGGATGTTCATCACCATGATCATCACGCCCACCGGCAGGCCCAGCAGCAGATTCAGGATCTGGGCGATGCCGGTCAGGCCCCCGGAGACGATGTTGTTGGGGTAGGTGAAAAAGGAGAAGCTCATCCCCGCGATGGCGCAGCCCAGCAGATTCACCGCCACCGCCTTCCCGTCGGTCTTCAAAAAGCGTTTAACTTTATCCATAAGCCTCGCAGAGTTCGGCTCCGCAGAGCCGAATGAATTTGGATATGATTTCCGGGGACATGTGCCTCGGAAATCATTCTTTGCGGCCTGCAAACGTGCGAGCGCAGCGAGTGCGTTGCAGCAGGCCGAAGCCTTCTCATTTGAAAGGAGCTTGCTCCTTTCAAATGAATGTCATTTGTTCTTCGCCCCGGTCGGCGTCCGTCAGCTTCGCGCCGGCGGCGGGGAGGGAGCGGACCCGGTAGCGGGACTGGTTCTGGATGGCGGTGTCCGCCAAAAACCGGGCGTTGACCACCGGGTGTTTTTTCAATGTCATGACCTGCACGCCCTGGGTGGTGCGGCTGGTCTTGGGGGCCAGCAGGGCGGAGGAAAACACCACGCACCGGCCCTCGGCGGAGGTGACGGCGATCTCCTGCTCCCCCTCCAGGGGCAGCAGGGCCACCAGGGGGCTTTTGTCGGAATAGGCGCCGGTGAGCCGCTTGCGGTTGGTCTTGGTGGCGTAGGCGGCCAGAGGCAGCCGGGCGCATTTGCCGTTTTGGAAAAACAGCAGGATGGTCCCGGAATAGTCCCCGGCCAGGGCCGCCGTCAGGAAGTTCTCGCCTTCCTCGAAGCCCAGCAGGCCGGGCAGATAGTCGCCCAGGGCGCTGGCCTTTGTCTCCTTCACGTCGGCCACCCGCAGCTTGTAGGCCTGCTGCCGGTCCGTGAACAGCAGCAGCTCCGCCCCGTTGGAGCTATCCCAGTACCAGCCCAGGCCGTCGTCTTCCTTGTACTTCTGCTCGCCGCTCATGCGCAGGCTCTGGGGGGTGATCTTTTTGAAGTACCCATGCCGGGACAGGAACAGGTGCACCGGGTAGTCCTCCACGGCGTCGGGGGCGTCGTCGAATTGTTCCACCTCTTTGGCATAGACAAGACCCGTCCGCCGGGGGGAGGGGTATTTTTTCATTACGGACCGCAGCTCGTCGGTGATAATGGACCGCAGCCGCCGCTTGGAGGACAATGTGTCCTCCAGGTCCTGGATCTCCGCCGCCAGGGCGGCGGTCTCCTGGGTGCGCTTGAGGATGTACTCCCGGTTGATGTTGCGCAGCTTGATCTCCGCCACGTACTCGGCCTGGATCTGGTCGATGCCGAAGCCGATCATCAGGTTGGGCACCACCTCCGACTCGGACTCGGTGTTGCGGATGATGGCGATGGCCCGGTCGATGTCCAGTAAAATGGCCTTCAGGCCCTCCAGAAGATGGAGCTTCTCCTTCTTCTTCGTCATGTCGAACCAGACCCGCCGCCGCACACACTCGGTCCGCCAGGCGATCCACTCGGTCAGGATGTCCTTTACCCCCAGCACCTGGGGGGAGCCGGCGATGAGGATGTTGAAGTTGCAGGGGTAGTTGTCCTGCAGGGGGGTGAGCCTGAACAGCTTTGCCATGAGCCGGTCCGGGTCCGTGCCCCGCTTCACGTCGATGGCCAGCTTCAGACCGCCCAGGTCCGTCTCGTCCCGCATGTCGGCGATCTCCTTGATCTTGCCCTCCTTGATCAGGTCCCGGCACTTGTCGATGATGGCCTCGGCGGTGGTGGTGTAGGGTATCTCGTAGATCTCGATGATGTGCTCTTTTTCCACATACCGCCAGCGGGCCCGGACCGGGAAGGAGCCCCGGCCGGTGCGGTATATCTCCGCCATCTGGCCTGCGTCGTAGACGATCTCCCCGCCGGTGGGGAAGTCCGGGGCCGGCAGGGTGGAGAGGATCTCGTGGTCCGGGTCCTTTAAAAGCTCGATGGTGGTCTGGCAGACCTCCCCCAGGTTGAAGCCGCAGATCTGGCTGGCCATGCCCACGGCGATGCCCAGGTTGGCGCTGACCAGCACGTTGGGGAAGGTGGTGGGCAGCAGGCTGGGCTCGGTGGTGGTGTTGTCATAGTTGGGGACAAAGTCCACCGTGTCCTTGTCGATGTCCCGGAACAGCTCCGCGCAGATGGGGGCAAGTTTGGCCTCGGTATACCGGCTGGCGGCGTAGGCCATGTCCCGGCTGTATACCTTGCCGAAGTTGCCCTTGGAGTCCACGAAGGGCACGTTCAGGGCCTCGTTGTCCGCGGTGAGACGGACCATGGTCTCGTAGATGGCCGCGTCTCCGTGGGGGTTATAGTGCATGGTCTGGCCCACGATGTTGGCGGACTTGGTCCGGGCCCCGGACAAAAGCCCCATCTTGTACATGCAGTACAAAAGCTTCCGGTGGCTGGGCTTGAACCCGTCGATCTCCGGGATGGCCCGGGAGACGATCACGCTCATGGCGTAGGGCATGAAGTTCAGCTCCAGGGTGTCGGTGATGGGCTGGTCGATGACCTCGCCCCGCAGCCCCATCACGTTGGGGTCCGCGCCCCGTTTTTTCGGCTGTTGGTCGTTTTTCGGTTTACGTGCCATAGATGGTTCTGCCTTTACTTAGTATCCCTGCTCTTCCTGATAGGCGAGAAGCAGCGTGAGATTCGCGGACTGACAGTCATTGAAAAGATCGTATGTGAACGCCTCCGGCGCCACGGTGGGCTCGTACCAGTCGAACTGGTCAAAGTACTCCTGGAGATCCTGGCTTTGGAATGCGCGGCCGGAGCGGGCGTAGACGCCGTTGACGGCGTAGGTGCACATCTGTTCGTCGAAACCCTCCAGATCCGCGCGGGTGAACGTCTCGCTGTCACAGTGTTCGATGAAGTAGACGAGCTGGCCGTCCATGTCTCCGGGGATCAGGGTCAGCGGTTCCAGATACCGCTCCGCCCCCGCGATGGCGTATATCCATACCACCGCGCACAGAGCCCCGCCCCGGCCTATATAGGGCATGGCGGAGGCCAGGTTCTCGCTGGACAGAGAATGGTCCCGCTGGGTCTGGATAAAATCCGCGTCGATCACGTCGGGCAGGTCGTCGTACCAGTCGTTGACGGCCTGGCGGAGCAGATCGTTGAACTGGGTCCGGGTCACCCCGGCGGCGGTGAACAGCTCGCTGTCGCTGAGCCGCTCGCCGGACGTCAGGGACAGGTTATAGATGTAGTAAGTGTCGCAGTCCGTGGCGCCCTCGGCCACGGCGCAGATCGAAAGCACATCGCCGCTGACGGACCAGGTGTATCGGATGCCCACCGGGTCCGCCCAGCCCATGCTCTCCAGGGAGTCCAGGACGGTATACATATAGCCGTTGTAGAGATCGTCCCAGATGGCGGCGTTGAGCGCCTCCGTGCCGTCGCCCTCCAAATTCACCCGGGGGATGTGGTACCGCCACAGCCCCTCCTGGTCCTGGCTCTCGTAGGTATAGGCGTCTGTCACCAGATCCGCGTTGTCCGCCGGCGCGGCCGCCGCGGTGACAGGCGCGCACAGCAGCATGGCCGCCGACAGCATGAGAGAGAGCAGTCTTTTCATATGCGTGCCTCCTTGTTGATGGGTCAGGATATGTCCGCCAGCTCCAGGTATTTGTACCCGTCCTGGGCGATGTGCTGCTTCCGGCCCGCCAGGTCGTCGCCAAGCAGCAGGTCGAAATAATATGCGGTCAGCGACCCGTCCTCGGGCATGACCCGGATCAGCCGGCGGGTCTCCGGATTCATGGTTGTCAGCCACATCATCTCCGCGGAGTTCTCCCCCAGGCCCTTGGACCGGTTCACGGTGAAGCGGTTCTTGCCCAGGTCCTCCACGATCCGGTTCTTCTCCCCGTCGGAGTAGGCGTACCAGGTTTTCTCCCGGCAGGTGATCTCATACAGGGGCGACTCGGCGATGTACACGTACCCCTCCCGGATCAGGGTGGGGGTCAGCCGCCACAGCATGGTCAGGATCAGGGTCCGGATCTGGAAGCCGTCCACGTCCGCGTCGGTGCAGATGACCACCTTGTTCCAGCGCAGGTTGGAAAGGTCGAAGGCGTTGAGCTCCTTGCCGTGTTTTTCCACCTCTACCCCGCAGCCCAGCACTTTTAAAAGGTCCGTGATGATGTCGCTTTTGAAGATGCGGGTGTAGTCGGCTTTGAGGCAGTTCAATATCTTGCCCCGGACGGGCATGATGCCCTGAAATTCCGCGTCCCGGCCCATCTTGCAGGAGCCCAGAGCGGAGTCCCCCTCCACGATGTACAGCTCCCGCCGTTCCGGGTCCCGGCTGCGGCAGTCCACGAATTTCTCCACGCGGCTGACGATATCCATGGAGCCGGTGAGCTTTTTCTTGATGTTCAGCCGTTGGCGCTCCGCCTGCTCCCGGCTGCGCTTGTTGATGAGCACCTGCTCGGCCATCCGGTCCGCCTCGGCCTTGTGCTCGATGCACCAGATCTCCAGCTTCTCCTTGAAGAAGTCCGTCATGGCCTCCTGGATGAACCGGTTGGTGATCGATTTTTTCGTCTGATTCTCGTAGCTGGTCTGGGTGGAGAAGCAGTTGGTCACCAGCACCAGACAGTCCTGCACGTCCTGGAAGGAGATCTTCGACTCGTTTTTCTGGTACTTGCCCAGCTTCTTGATGTAGGCGTCCACGGCGTACACGAACCCCAGCCGGGCTGCCTTGTCCGGGGCGCCCCCGTGCTCCAGCCAGGAGGAGTTGTGGTAGTATTCCAGCAGATTGACCCGGTTGGAAAAGCAGAAAGCGGCGGAGAGCTTCACCTTATACTCCGGCTTGTCCGGCCGGTCCCGGCCCCGGCGCTCGGCCTCGATGAACACCGGCGCGGTCAGGGTCTGCTCCCCGGCGGTCTCGGTCACGTAGTCCAGTATGCCCTGCTGGTACACATAGTCTGTGGTCTCAAACTTGCTGCCGTGCTGGATGCGCAGCCGGAAGGTGACCCCGGCGTTCACCACCGCCTGGCGGCGGAGGGTCTGGCGGAACCATTCCTCCGGGATGTCCGTGTCTGTAAAGACCTCCAGGTCCGGCTTCCAGCGGTGGGTGGTGCCGGTCTTTTTCCGGTCCGCCGGGGACTTTTTCAACTCGCCCACGATCTCGCCCTTTTCAAAGCGCAGGTCGTACCGGCTGCCGTCCCGCCAGACCGTCACGTCCATGTATTCGGAGGCGTACTGGGTGGCGCAGGCGCCAAGACCGTTCAGGCCCAGAGAGTACTCGTAGCTCTCGCCCTCTTCGTTTTCGTACTTGCCGCCGGCGTACAGCTCGCAGTACACCAGCTCCCAGTTATAGCGGTTCTCCGCGCTGTTCCAGTCCACCGGGCAGCCCCGGCCGAAGTCCTCCACCTGGATGGACCGGTCCTCGAACCGGGTGACGGTGATGATGTCCCCGTAGCCCGCCCGGGCCTCGTCGATGGAGTTGGACAATATCTCGAACACCGAGTGCTCGCAGCCCTCCAGCCCGTCGGAGCCGAAGATGACCCCGGGCCGCTTTCGGACCCGGTCCGCGCCTTTGAGCTGGCTGATGGATTCGTTGCCGTAAACTTCTTTTTTCGCCTTTGCCATATTGTCCTCATTTCAAATATAAACTGCTCGCCAGGAGTGAATCCCGGCGGCAGAAAGTCAAAAGCCTGTCGCACAGCGGCTTTTGACTTTGACGCGCGTCTTGGGGTCCCTAAAAGGCTTGCTAGTCTTTTGGGGAGAGGAGATGCCGCCGCCATTCGAGCTTTGCCGCTTTGCGGCAAAGGGAGACCTGGCTGGCGTGCATCGACGACGCGGCTCGCCCTGACCGGGCTTCGCCCACCCATACCTACATCTGGTGTTTTAGTGGACATAATTTACCTAGTATAAACACATTATAACATAATACTCAAAAAAAGCAAGGCGGGGACTTTCGTCCCCGCCAAGTGGCGCGCGCGTTTTTCTCTCTGGGGGTAGTATACGTCTAAAATGGGACAAACACAAATACAATTTATGGAAAGGAGTGGATGTCATGGTCCCGGAGCCTGTGTTGAAGGCGCTGTTCGTGACGGTGGGACTGGGGTTGGTGAAGCTCGCTTACGATCTGGTGCGACAGGTGAAAAGCTGGCCCGGCCGGGCGATATTGCACGCGCTGGCGGGCGTCACGCTGCTGCTGACCGCCAATGCCCTGGGAAGTCTTGCGGGGCTGGGCGTGGGTCTGAACCGGCTGACGCTGCCGGTGTCGGCGGTCCTGGGGACCCCAGGCGTGGGCCTGCTCTGGGCGATGAAGTACCTGCTTTGACAGGGGACTTTCTGTTGCGATTTACTAAAGGAAAGCGGAAAAGAGCCTGCTGGCCTTATACATTCTCACAAAATCGCCGAAATGTTGTTGACAGAGGGTGAAAGGCGCGTTATGATAGGCATGCTTGAAAAATGAATCGCTGAACAGAGGCGCGGTTTTCATCAGTACCCGCTCCCAAGGCCAGACAGCCGGGACCGGAGAAAGGGGATGCCGCCGAAGTGAACGGGGAGTGTCTGATCTCCGTCCGCTGGGCCGTCGGAGAACATCCGCCGGACTGTCACAAGTATTTGTGGAGCGCTGTCATGGCCGATGGAAGCCCCTTTGGGGTGTGACCGATTTCCCGTGGACCGCTTTGCAAGCGGTCCATTTTTCTTGCAAAAAATTTTTTTGCAAAAAGGAGAAACAAAACAATGAGAAGACTGATCGCGATGCTGATGGCCCTGTGCCTGGTGCTCTCCATGAGCGCCGCCGCTTTCGCCGCCGAGGCGGAGGAAGCCGAAGAGGCCGAAGAGGCCGCCGAAGTGGAGATCCCCGACGTACCCGACTTCACCGACGTGGACACCAGCGCCATTCCCGGCGTGGAGGACGGCGTGTTGACCGTGGGAATGGAGTGCGCCTACGCCCCCTACAACTGGACCCAGATGGACGACTCCAACGGGGCCGTGCCTATTGCCAACAACCCGGGCTCCTACGCAAACGGCTACGACGTGATGATGGCCCAGCGCATCTGCGACGCCTATGGCTGGGACCTGGAGGTCATGGCCATCGGCTGGGACGGCCTGAACCCGGCCCTGTCCGCCGGCAGCCTGGACGCGGTCATTGCCGGCCAGTCCATGACCGCTGAGCGGCTGCAGGAGGTGGATATGGCGGGCCCCTACATCTACGCATCCATCGTGTGTGTGACCAAGGCTGACAGCGACTTCGCCGATGCCCAGGGTCTGGCCGATATGGCCGGCGGCACCTGCACAGCCCAGACCGGCACCATCTGGTACGACACCTGCCTGCCCCAGATCGAGGGCGCGGAGATGATGCCCGAGGCCGAGACCGCCCCCGCCATGATCATGGCTGTGGAGAGCGGCACCGTGGACTTCATCTGCACCGACATGCCCACCGCCCTGGGGGCCGTGAGCACCTATGACGACCTGACTATCCTGGATTTCTCCGGCTCCGACGATGACTTTGACGTGTCCGAGGAGGAGGTCAACATCGGCATCTCCGTGCTGAAGGGCAACACGGAGCTTCTGGACGCCATCAACGCCGTGGTGGGCGAGTTGGACAGTGACCAGTTCAACGCCCTGATGGATCAGGCCATCTCCGTCCAGCCTGAGATTTAAAAACCCTATTATCCCGGCCCCCTCGTCAGAGGGGGCCTTCCAAGCTGTAAGGATAAGGAGAGCTTTCGTGGATAAGTTTGCCAAGCTCATAAACGACATCAGCCGGCTGTGGGCTGCCTATATGCCGGCGTATATGACGGGCATCCGTAACACGCTGATCGTGGCGGTGGCCGCCACCCTGGCCGGGTGTGTCATCGGCTTTGTCTGCGGCGTATTGAACACCATCCCCCACGCCAAAACGGACAACCCGGTCAAGCGGTTTTTCCTGGCTCTGATCCGGGTGGTGGTCCGGGTGTACGTGGAGGTCTTCCGGGGTACCCCTATGGTGCTGCAGGCGGTGTTCATCTACTACGGCCTGCCCTACTTCACCGACGGGGCTGTGGCTTTTAAGGGCATAAGCGGTATCTGGATCGCGGCGCTGCTGGTGGTCTCCATCAACACGGGCGCCTATATGGCCGAGTCCGTCCGGGGCGGCATCATCTCCATCGACCCGGGCCAGACCGAGGGCGCCATGGCCATCGGCATGACCCATGTGCAGACCATGGTGAACGTGATCCTGCCCCAGGCCCTGCGCAACATCATCCCTCAGATCGGCAACAACTTCATCATCAACATCAAAGACACCTCCGTCATGTTCGTTATCGGCTTCGTGGAATTTTTTGCCACCCATCGGAACATCGTAGGCGTGAATCTGATGTATTTCCCCTCCGCCGCCATCGAGATGGTGGGGTATCTGTGCCTGACCCTGGCGGCCAGCTTCGGCCTGCGGTGGGTGGAGAAACGGCTGGACGGCTCCGACAACTACGAGCTGGTCAGCGAGGACCAGCTGGTCATGGCCGCCGGCACCTACACCCACCCAGACCGGGGCACCCCCTTCGACGAGCGGCATAAACCCTCCCGGGACGCGGTGATCCAGGAGGTCAAATTCGGCAGAAACAGGGGGGAGCGGTGATATGGCGGATACGATCCTGGAGATACGCCACCTCTCCAAGAGCTTCGGCTCTCACGAGGTGCTGAAAGACATCGACTTCACGGTGGAAAAGGGCGACGTGACCGCCATCATCGGGGCCTCCGGCTCCGGCAAGAGCACGCTGCTGCGGTGCGTGAACCTGCTGGAGACCCCCACCAGCGGGGAGATATTGTTCCACGGCAAGGACGTGACCGGCCGGGGGGTGAACGCCCCGGAGTACCGGTCCCATGTGGGCATGGTGTTCCAGTCTTTCAACCTCTTCAACAACATGTCTGTGCTGGAAAACTGCATCGTTGGCCAGGTGAAGGTCCTGAAAAAGTCCAAGGCCGAGGCCCGGGAAAACGCCATGCGGTATCTGCAATACGTGGGCATGGCCCCCTTCATCAACGCCAAGCCCCGGCAGATCTCCGGCGGCCAGAAGCAGCGGGTGGCCATCGCCCGGGCCTTGGCCATGGGGCCGGAGGTGCTGCTGTTCGACGAGCCCACCTCCGCCCTGGACCCGGAGATGGTGGGTGAGGTGCTCTCCGTCATGCAGCATCTGGCCGGCGAGGGCATGACCATGCTGGTGGTCACCCACGAGATGGCCTTCGCCCGGGACGTGTCCACCCAGGTGGTGTACATGAACCAGGGGATCATCTGCGAGCAGGGCCCCCCGGCGGAGGTGCTGGGCAACCCGCAAAAGCAGGAGACGAAGGATTTTCTCTCCCGCTTCCGGAACAACTGAATCGAAAAAAGGGGAAAGAGGGACGGCGAGACCGTCCCTCTTTTTTGCTATAAATGGAAATTTGTAGGTTAGTCAATGATGTGTAACAGAAAGAGGGAAGTCGAGAAGTGCCTGTTTAGGGGAGATCCAGTTGAGAG
>CANRBG010000033.1 GCA_947628805.1 uncultured Oscillospiraceae bacterium
GGGAGATCTATTTCCCCGCCTTTGAGACCGCCGTGAAGAAGGCCCAGCCCTGGACCTTCATGTGCTCCTACAACAAGATCAACGGCACGTACGCCTCCCAGAACCCCTGGCTGCTGACGGACGTGCTGCGCAAGGAGTGGGGCTTTAAAGGCTACGTCATGAGCGACTGGGGCGCGGTCAGCGACCGGGTCCCCGGCCTGGCGGCGGGGCTGGATCTGGAGATGCCGTCCTCCGGCGGCGTCAACGACAAGAAGATCGTTGAAGCTGTCAAGTCCGGCGAGCTGGACGAGGCGGTGCTGGACCAGGCCGTGGAGCGGATACTGACCATCAACTACCGGTACCTGGAAAATGCCCGGCCCGACACCCCCTGGGACAAGGAGGCGGACCATCTGCTGGCGGCGGACATCGCCGGCCAGTGCATGGTGCTTTTGAAAAACGAGGGCGTACTGCCCTTGAACGAGGCGGACCAGGTGGCTTTCATCGGCGAGTTCGCCCAAAAGCCCCGGTACCAGGGCGGCGGCTCCAGCCACATCAATTCCTTTAAGACCACCTCCGCCCTGGAGGCGGCCAAGGGTCTGAAGGTCACCTACGCCCAGGGCTACGACGTGGCGAAGGACGCTGCCACCGACGAGATGATCGCCCAGGCGGTGGCGGCCGCCAAGGCCGCCAAGACGGCGGTGGTGTTCGCGGGCCTGCCCGACGCCTACGAGTCCGAGGGCTACGACCGGACCCACATGGCCCTGCCCGATGCGCAGAACAAGCTGATCGAGGCGGTGGCGGCGGCCAACCCCAACACGGTGGTGGTGCTGCACAACGGCTCCCCCGTGGAGATGCCCTGGCTGGACAAGGTAAAAGGCGTGCTGGAGGCCTATCTTGGCGGCCAGGCCGTGGGCCTTGCCACGGTCCGCACCCTCTACGGCCAGGTGAACCCCTCCGGCCACCTGGCGGAGAGCTTTCCGGTGAAGCTGTCCGACAACCCCTCTTACCTCTACTACGGCGGCGAAGGGGACCGGACCGAATACCGGGAGGGCATGTTCGTGGGCTACCGGTACTATGACAAAAAGGATATGCCGGTGCTGTTCCCCTTTGGCCACGGCCTGTCCTACACCACCTTTGCCTATTCCGACCTGCGCCTGAGCGCGGACGCTATCACCGACCAGGACACACTGACCGTCACGGTGAAGGCCGCCAACACCGGCAGCCGGCCCGGCAAGACCGTGGTGCAGCTGTACGTGGGCGATGTGGAGAGCACGGTGCTGCGGCCCGTGCGGGAGCTGAAAGGCTTTGAGAAGGTGGAACTGGCCCCGGGCGAGAGCAAGGACGTGACCTTTACGCTGGATAAGCGCTCTTTCGCCTACTGGAACGAGCAGCTCCACGACTGGCATGTGGAGACCGGCGATTTCACCATCGAGGTCGGCCAGTCCTCCCGGGCCATCGACGTGGCCGCCACGGTCCATGTGACGGGCACGGTGAAGCTGAAAAAGCACTACACCAAGGACAGCATCTTCCTGGACATCCTGTCCGACCCGGCCGCCGCCCAGGTGGTGAAACCCCTGACGGACGGCATCAGCCAGATGTTCGGCGGCGGCAGCGACGGCGACGCCGCCATCACCGACGACATGGGCGCGGCCATGGTCAAGTACATGCCTCTGCGCAATGTGGTCAGCTTCAGCGGCGGCGCTGTCAGCGAGGATACGCTGAACGCCATGCTGAACGCCCTGAACAGTCTGTAGACCGTATGGAGCGGGAGGGTCCCTGCGGGCCCTCCCGTATTTTTCAAGTGTGACAAGGAGGGACCGGCTTGCGATACGGACACTTTGACGATGAAAAGCGGGAGTATGTCATCGAGACCCCCGCCACGCCCCTGCCCTGGATCAATTACCTGGGCAGCCAGGCGTTCTTTTCCCTGATCAGCAACACCGCCGGGGGCTACTGCTTCTACCGGGACGCCAAGCTCCAGCGGCTGGTGCGCTATCGCTACAACAGCGTGCCGGCTGATATCGGGGGCCGGTTTTTTTACATAAAGGAGGAGGGAAAACCCGCCTGGAGCCCCACGTTCCACCCGGCGGACAGGTCCCTGGACCGATACCGCTGCCGCCACGGGCTGGGGTACACGGTCTTCGAGACCGCCAAGGACGGCCTGGCCGCGGAGATGACGTTCCTGGTCCCCCTGGGGGAGGACTGCGAGGTCCAGCGGGTGCGCATCCAAAATACCTCCGGGGAGAAAAAGACTTTCCGCCTCACCGCCGCAGTGGAGTGGTGCCTTTGGAACGCGGTGGACGACTCCACCAACTTCCAGCGGAATCTGAACATCGGCGAGGTGGAGGCGGAGGGCTCCGCCGTCTACCACAAGACCGAGTACCGGGAGCGGCGGGACCACTATGCCTGGTATGGCGTGAACGCACCCCTTGCGGGCTTCGACACGGACCGGGACGTGTTTTTGGGTCAGTTCGGCTCCTTTGCCGATCCACGGGCCGTCCGGGAGGGCCGGACCGCGAACAACATCGCCCACGGGGGCGCGCCCATGGCGGCCCTGGCCCTGGACGCGGTCCTGGACCCGGGGGAGGCGGTCGAGTGGGTCTTCACCCTGGGCTACGGAAAAAACCCACGGGATAAAAAGTTCCTGTCCCCCGGCGTCATCCGCAAGGACACCGCCAAACGGGTGATGGAAAAATTTTCAAATGAAAAGGCGGTGGACGACGCCCTTTCGGAGCTGGCCGCCTACTGGGAGGGTCTGCTGGGCCGGTATACGCTCCAGAGCGGGGACGAGAAGCTGGACCGGATGGTGAACGTCTGGCACCAGTACCAGTGCATGATCACGTTCAACATGAGCCGGTCCGCCAGCTATTTTGAGAGCGGCACGGGCCGGGGCATGGGCTTCCGGGATAGCTGCCAGGACCTGTTGGGCTTTGTACACATGGCCCGGGGCCGGGCGAGGGAGCGGATCATCGACATCGCCTCCGTCCAGTGGGCGGACGGCAGCACCTACCACCAGTACCAGCCCCTCACCAAGCGGGGCAACAACGACGTGGGCAGCGGCTTCAACGACGACCCCCTCTGGCTGGTGGCCAGCACATACGCCTACATCAGCGAGACCGGGGACTGGTCCATTTTGGACCACCCCACCCCCTTCGACAACGTGCCCGGCAGCGAGGCGCCCCTGATGGAGCATCTGCGCCGGAGCGTGGATTTCACCTTTACCCACAAGGGGCCCCACGGCCTGCCCCTGATCGGCCGGGCGGACTGGAACGACTGCCTGAACCTGAACTGCTTTTCCGAGGAACCGGGGGAGAGCTTTCAGACCACGGGACCCTCCGAGGGGCCGGTGGCGGAGTCGGTGTTCATCGGCGGCATGGCGGTGCTGTACGGGGGCCAGTACGCCCAGCTCTGCCGGATGCGGGGGCTTACAGAAGAAGCCCAGGCGGTGGAGCGGAACGTGGCGGAGATCGACCAGGCCGTTCGGACCGCCGGCTGGGACGGGGACTGGTTTATCCGGGCCTACGACGCTTTTTCCCAGCCCGTGGGCAGCCATACCTGCCCGGAGGGGCAGATCTACATCGAGCCCCAGGGCATGTGCGTCATGGCGGGCATCGGTGTGGACGACGGCAAGGCGGTCCGGGCGCTGGATTCGGTCCGGGAAAAGCTGCTGGGAAAATACGGCGTGGAGCTTGTCGCGCCTTGTTATACGGTGTATCATAAGGAGCTGGGGGAGATATCCAGCTACCCGCCGGGCTACAAGGAAAACGGCTCCGTCTTCTGCCACAACAACCCCTGGATCGTCATCGCGGAGACGGTGCTGGGCCGGGGCGACGACGCCTTCGACGTCTATAAGCGCACCTGCCCGGCCTACTTGGAGGAGCAGAGCGATATCCGCCGGACGGAGCCCTACGCCTACGCCCAGACCGTGGCGGCCCGGGCCTCCTTCGAGGAAGGCGCGGCCCGCAACAGCTGGCTCACCGGGGCGGCGGCCTGGTCCTTCGTCAGCGTGAGCCAGTACATCCTGGGGATAAAACCCACGCCCGCCGGGCTGCGGGTGGAGCCCTGTCCCCCCAGGGAGCTGGGGGAGTATACGGTCCGCCGCCGGTACCGGGACGCGCTGTATACGATCCATGTCCGCCGGACCGGGAAGCGGTCCATGACCGTGGACGGGGAGCCGGCGGAGGGGACATTGGTCCCCATCCGGACCGGCAGGACCGAATATCATGTTGAGGTGACGATATGAGCAGATTTCCGAAAGACTTTCTCTGGGGTGTGGCCTGCGCCTCCTATCAGTGCGAGGGGGGCTGGGACGCCGACGGCAAGGGGCCCAACATCTGGGACGACTTCTGCCACGACAGGGCCGGCGGCCACATCAAAAACGGCGACACCGGCGACGTGGCCTGCGACAGCTACCACCGTTTCCGGGAGGACGTGGCCCTGATGAAAGCTCACAACATCCAGGCCTACCGGTTCTCCGTCAGCTGGGCCCGGGTGATCCCCGACGGGGACGGGGCCGTGAACGAGGCGGGGCTGAAATTCTACAGCGACCTGGTGGACGAGCTTCTGGCAAACGGCATCGAGCCGCTGGTGACCCTCTACCACTGGGACCTGCCCAGCGCCCTGCAGGACAAGGGCGGCTGGGTCAACCGGGATATCGTGGAGGCTTTCGGCCGGTACGCGGGCATCCTGGTGGAGCGGTTCAAGGGCAGGGTCAAGACCTACATGACCCTGAACGAGCCCCAGTGCGCCGCCCGGCTGGGCTACGGCATGGGAGAGCACGCCCCGGGGCTGAAGCTGAGCGAGGAAAAGGTGGCCCAGGTTTTTCACCACCTGTGCCTGGCCCACTCCGCCGCCTACCGGGCTATCAAGGCGGCGGACCCCGCCGCCCAGGTGGGCGTGGCCTCCTGCGGGGACCTGTACTACCCCCAGAACGATACCCCTGCCTGCCGGGAGGCGGCCTACCGGGCCTGCTTCGACCTGAGCCGGGCCGACTGGGCCTTCACGTTCAACATCTTCTTGGACAGCGTGTGTTTTGGAAAATACGACGACACCGCCCCGGCCTGCGTGAAGCGGTTCGCCGCCACCGTGGACCCGGGGGACTGGGCCCTCATGGAAAAGCCCGATTTCATCGGCGTGAACGTGTATAACGGCCACGAGGTGGACGAGACCGGGGCCAATGTGGACCGGTATCCCGGCTTTCCCCTGACCGGCTGCAAGTGGCCGGTGACCCCGGAGGTCATGCGCTACGGCCCCGCCAGCATCGCCCGGCGGTACGGCCTGCCGATCTATATAACCGAAAACGGCCAGTCCTGCAACGACCGCATCCACCTGGACGGCCAGGTCCACGACCCGGAGCGGATCGACTTCCTGCACCGGTATTTGCTGGAACTGAGCAAGGCCGTGGAGGAGGGTCTGGACCTGCGGGGTTACATGCAGTGGAGCTTTTTGGATAACTTCGAGTGGAGCCAGGGCTACGGCGAGCGGTTCGGCATCGTCTATGTGGACTACCGGACCGGGGAGCGTATCCCCAAGGACTCCGCCAAATGGTACGCCCATGTCATTGAAACTAACGGCGAATGTCTGTGAAAGGAGCACGGAGCGATGAAGCGTTCGGAGATCAACAAAGCTCTGAAAGAGCTGGAGGCCATGTGCGAGAAGTATAAGTGCTATCTGCCGCCCTTCTGCCACTTCACCCCGGACCAGTGGCAGAGCATCGGCCACGACTATGACGAGGTCCGGGACTGCATGCTGGGCTGGGACATCACCGACTACGGCCTGGGGGACTTCGACAAGGTGGGCATGAGCCTCATCACCATCCGCAACGGCAACCGGGCCATGGCGGACAAGTACCCCAAGGTGTACGCGGAAAAGCTCCTGTACGTGAAAGAGGGCCAGTATTCCCCCAACCACTTCCACTGGTACAAGACCGAGGACATCATCAACCGGGGCGGTGGCAACATCCTGATCCGGGTGTACAACTCCCTGCCGGACGAGAGCATGGACTACGAGTCCGACGTGACCGTCCACACCGACGGTCGTACCTATCAGGTCCCCGCTGGGACCCAGGTGCGCCTGACCCCCGGCGAGAGCATCCACATCCAGCAGTACATGTACCACGACTTCTCCGTGGAGCCGGGCACCGGCGCGGTGCTGCTGGGGGAGGTCAGCCAGTGCAACGACGATAACACCGACAACCGCTTCAATCCCCCCGTGGGCCGCTTCCCGGCCATCGAGGAGGACGAGCCACCCTACCGGCTTTTGTGCAACGAGTATCCCCCGGCGAAGTGAGGACCGGAAAAAGTATAACTGGGTCAAGGACCTGACCGTGAAGGAGGAGACGGCATGAGCGAGAAAAAAGCGCTGCGGGTGGGCGTCATCGGCGCGGGGGCCATCAGCGACATATACCTGCAAAATATGACCTCCGACCGCTTTCCCCAGCTGGAGGTGGCTGCCGTGGCGGCGGGCCATCTGGAGCACGCCCGGGCCAAGGCGGAAAAGTACGGCCTGCGGGCCTGTACGGTGGAAGAGCTGATGGCGGACGGGACCATCGACATGGTCGTCGTTCTCACCCCGGTGGGGAGCCACTATGAGCTTATCAAGCAGGCTCTTCTGGCGGGCAAGCACGTATACACGGAAAAGACCGTGACCGACGACCCGGTCACGGCGGCGGAGCTGGCGGACCTGGCGGCGGAAAAGAGCCTTTACCTGGGCGCGGCCCCGGACACATTCCTGGGCGCGGCCCTGCAGACGGCCCGATCCGCCGTGGACGGGGGCATGCTGGGCCGGATCACCGGCTTTTCCATCGCCGCCAACCGGGACTACCGGGTGCTGCTGGCTCTGTTCCCCATCCTGCGCCAGCCGGGAGCGGGGGTGCTGTACGATTACGGGGTCTACTACCTGACCGCCCTGGTGAGCCTGCTGGGGCCGGTGGCCCGGGTGGGGGCCGTGACGGCCCATCCCTACGACAGCCGGGTGGATACCGTCCCGGAGAGCCCCAGCTTCGGTAAGACTCTGGCCGCGCCCAACGAGAGCCGGGTCTCCGCCGTGCTGGAAATGGAAAGCGGCGTCACCGGCACCCTCTTCATAGACGCGGACAGCCACATCACGGACCAGGCGTATTTCGCCCTTTTTGGCACCCGGGGCATCTTGTATCTGACCGACCCCAACCAGTTCGGCGGCACGGTGCGGTTTTTGCCCAACGTGGACCGCTGGGACGTGCCCAATGAGCCGGTGGAGCTTTGGAATTTCTCCGCCTGCGGCGACAACTGCCGGGGATTGGGCCCGGCGGAGATGGCGGACGCCATCCTGGCCGGCCGGCCCAACCGGGCCAGTAAGGAGATGGCCTGCCACGTGCTGGACGTGCTGACGGGCATGCTGCGCTGCGGGGAAAAGGGAGGCTTCGCGGATATCGCCTCCGCCTGCGAGCGCCCGGCGGCCATGGAGCCCAGCCGGCCCGGGATAAAGACCCTGGGCCATGTGGCCCTCCAGGTCCGGGACATGGGGGCCATGCTGGACTTTTACAAGGGCGTTCTGGGGATGCAAGAGGCTTTCATCCTGACCTTGGGGGACCTGGAGGACAGCTGGAAAGACCAATACGGCGGCCAGGTGCCCGCCGAGTCCCGGGCCTATCTGGATTCCATGGGCGGGGACCGGTCCCGGCCCTGGATCGTATACCTGCGCCTGGCGGACGGCCAGTTTTTGGAGCTCTTCTACGACATGGGAGAGGGCTGCAGGACCATATCCGATCGGCGGGAGAACGTGGGCTTTTTCAAATTCAACTACGAGACGGCGGATATCGCCTCCCTCCGGGACCGGCTGGCCGCCGCGGGGGTGGCCCTGGCGGAGGACGTCCACGTCACCGTGGACGGGTCCCGGGAGATCACCGTCCATGACCCGGACGGCAACGAGGTCCAGTTCACCCAGTATCCGGCAGCCGGGCGCATCCCCCTGACCGACGACCCGGCCCATCAGGCCCGCTCCCAGGTGGTCTACACCACCCAGGTGGCCTACAACGTGGGGGACAGTGCCAATATGGCCCGGTTCTACTGCCAGGGCCTGGGGATGAAAAAGGCCGCCACGCTGACCGTGGCGGACCTGCGGGCCGCCCTGGAAAAAAGCGGCGGGGACGAGAAGACTTTGCGCCGGCTCACCGCCCTGGGGGACCGGCCCTGGATCGACTACATCGAGGTAGCCCCTCACCAGTTCATTGAGCTCTTTTATAACTACGATGGGCCGAAGAAGGAGGACCGGGACCTGAGCGACGCTTACGGCTACCGGCACATCTGCCTGGAGGTGGCGGACATCCACGCCGCCTGGGCGGCGGTGACCGCCAACGGCCTGACGCCGGACACGCCCATCAGCATGGGGGCGGACGGGGCCTATCAGTTCTGGCTGACGGACCCGGACGGCAACCGGCTGGAGATGATGGAGTACGCCCCCGGCGCGAAGCAGCTTGGCTGAAGCCGCGCATATGGAAAATCCCCTGTCCATGTGGACAGGGGATTTTCCCAGACTGTCAAAGAACGGATGAAAAACAGCGAAGGCCGGTCAGGCCGAGCCGCGCGGCATTCCCGCGCGTGAAGTCAAAAGCCGCTGTACGACAGGCTTTTGACTTCCTGCCGGCGGGATTCACTTCCGCCGAGCAGTTCATATCAGAGCGGTCAAAAAACTTGTTTTTTGACAAGCTCAGAAAATCCCCTGTCCATGTGGACAGGGGATTTTCCGTTTATGTGTCGCGGCCCTTTACATCACGAACGTCACGCCGTAGGCGGTAGCCAGACGGGCGTTGCGGTTCACCTGCAGCATGCGCCGGCGGGTGGGCTCCGCCATATCGCGGGCTTTCTTGCTCTCCCACTTCATCTGCCGGTTCTTCATGGCCGTGTAGCTTGCGTCGTACTTCATCGCTTGGTTCTCCTTTCTGGTTCCAATGGGGGGACGTGTGTCTCCTGTCCCTCACCGAGGCCATATATTACTGTAAACCAAGGCGATAAAATATCAAGAATCAACTATTTATTGCAAAAATCAATTGTAATTTCCCACAATATCGTTGGATATGGGCATCTGCCGCTTGTTTTCTCGCCGGTACTGGCTGGGGGTCATGCCCGTGTAGGCGCGGAAGGCGTTGGCGTAGTGAGAGGCGGAGGCGAAGGCGAAAAACTGGGCGATATCGGTGACGGAGAAGTCGAAATAGGCCAGCAGCATCTTGCTGGCGTCCAGCTTCTTCTCCCGGACGCACCGGGCAAGGCTCCTGCCGGTCTCCCGGACGAACAGGGCGGACAGGTAGCTCGCCGACACACCCACGTGCTCCGCCAGGTCCGCCAGCCGGATCGTCTCGTGCAGGTGCTGGTCGATGTAGTCCAGGGCGTCCAGCACATGCAGGGAATAGGAGGGGCTGTTTTGAAGCTCCTTCATCCGGGCGGCGAAGTCCCGGAGCATGGTGTCCTGCAGGTCCGTGACCTGCCGGGGCTCGTCGCACCGGTCCGCCTGCTGGATGTACAGGTCGCTTAGGCCGTAGGCCACCTCCGGGGCCATCCCGCCCTGGATGCAGACCCGGCAGGCGATGGTGACGGTGCTGACCAGCAGATACTGCTGGTGCCGAAGAGGGTCGGGGGAGAGGGTGCCCACCCGCCTGCCGTCCTCCATGGTCCGGCGCAGCAGTACGGCGGCCTCCGGATCGCCCTGTTTCAGAAGCTCAAAGGGTCGCATCTCCTCTCGGAGGGAGGCGTGGACGAAGCCCTCTTCCCGCTGCTCGAAAAGCAGCTGGGAGAGGGCTTTTCCGATCTCGCTGTTACCCGCCAAGTCTTTACGCTTTCGGGTCGGCGGTGATGTCCGCGCCGAAGTACTTTTCGCTGAGCTTCGCCAGGGTCCCGTCCTCCCGCATGGCGGCGATGGCCTCGTTGACGGCCTCACGCAGAGAGGCGGTCTCGTCGCCCTTGCGCATGGGGATGGCGACCTGGTTGGCTTCCTCGGTGTAGGCCACTACCTTCAAAGGCGCGTCGGGCTGCTGGGCCAGGTAGTCCAGCACGGACACCTCCGCGTTCAAAGTGGCGTCCACCCGGCCGGACTGGACCATATGCATGGTCTCGCCCAGGGAGTCCACCCCCTCCACCGTGGCGCCGTAGTCCTCCGCCAGCTCCATATAGGTGCTGCCGATGCTGTTGGAGGTGGTCTTGCCGTCCAGGTCCTCGAAGGAGGTGATGTCCTCGTTGTCCTCCCGGACCACCAGGGCGGTGCGGATGTAGGCGTAGGGGTCGGAGAAGTCGTACTTCTCGCTGCGCTCGTCGGTGATGTCCACGCCGTTGATCACCAGATCGTACCGGTCGGAATCCATACCGGCGAACAGGCCGTCCCACTCGCCCTCCACGAACTTGGCCTCCACGCCAAGCTTGTCGGCGATGTACCGGCCCACCTCCACGTCGAAGCCCACCAGCTCGTCGTCCTCGTCGTGGTAGGTCCAGGGGGCCCAGGTGCCCTCCATGGCGATGGTCAGCTCGCCCTTTTCCTGGATGGCGGCCAGCAGGTCCGGCTCCTCCTTGGCGGCGGCGGTCACGCCGCATACCAGGCTCAGGCACAGAGCCGCCAGCACCGTCAAAACGACTGTTTTTTTCATGTTATCCATCCTTTCTGTCCAGGGAGCGGAGAAAGCTCTGGATCCGCTCCGATTTTTGTTCCTCAAAGAATGCCGCCGTAGGAGCCGCCGCCAAGGCTTTGCCCTGGTCCATGAACAGCACCCGGGTGGACACGTGCCGGGCAAAGGTCACCTCGTGGGTGACGATCACCATGGTCATGCCGTCCTCGGCCAGGGCCCGTATCACGTCCAGCACTCCGCCGATGAGCTCCGGGTCCAGGGCGGAGGTAGGCTCGTCCAGAAAGATCACGTCCGGCTGCACCGCCACGGCCCGGGCGATGGCCACCCGCTGCTGCTGACCCCCGGAGAGCTGGCTGGGATAGGCGTCGCCCCGGTCGGCAAGGCCCACCTTTTCCAAGGCTGCCATGGCCCGGTCCCGGGCCTCCGCCTTGGGTGTTTTGCGGGGAATAATGAGCCCCTCGGTGACGTTTTGCAGGGCGGTCTTGTTGGAAAAGAGGTTGTAGCTTTGAAAGACGAAGGCCGTGTGCCGCCGGTAGGCGGCGATCTCCTTCCGGGTGAGCTTGGGCATATCCATGCTCTGGCCCCGGAAAGTCATATGGCCCTCGTCGGCTTTTTCCAGATAGTTCAGGCACCGCAGCAGGGTGGTCTTGCCGCCGCCGGAGGGGCCCAGCACCGCCAGCACGTCCCCCTTTTCCACGGTCAGGTCCACCCCAGAGAGGATCGGCCGGCCGTCAAAGGATTTTTTCAGTCCCGTCACCTCAAGCACGGATCACATTCCCCCCGTTCATGGCGTTCAGCTTCTTCTCACCCAGGGCCTGCAGCTTGGTGATGACCGTGCAGAAGAAGAGATAGATCACCGCCACCTCCATATAAAGGGCCAGGGCCTCGTAGGTCCGGCCCACCACCCGCTGGGTGGCCATGAACATCTCCATGACCGTGATGTTGGCGGCCAGGGAGGTGTCCTTCACCATGGAGATGAGGGAGTTGGAAAGGGGCGGGAACGCGGTGCGGAAGGCCTGGGGCAGCACGATCCGCCGCATGATCTGCACATAGCTCATCCCCACGCAGTAGCCGGCCTCCATCTGGCCCTTGGGCACCGCCTCGATGGCGGCCCGGACCGTCTCGGCGCAGTAGGCCCCCTCGTTCAGGGCGAACACCGCCACCGCGCAGGGGAATGCCGGCAGCATGATCCCGATGTCCGGCAGGCCGAAGTAGACCAGATACAGCTGCACCAGCAGGGGCGTGCCCCGCACGATCCATATGTAAAACCGCACCAGCTGCTTCAGACCCCGGATGTCCGCGATCTGGATCATGGCGCAGATCACCGCGATCACCAGCGCCAGGGCAAAGGATATGACCGTCAGAGGAATGGTCACCATGACTCCCTGGCCCAGGATCCGGGGAAAGGACGAGATGAGGATGTCCGCCAGCCGTTCGCTCAAAATGATACCTCCCGCGTGATGTCGCGCTATCGCTATATATTATAAAACCTACCGGACAAAAGGGCAATTATTGAAATTGTATAAAATATAAGGAATTTGGCCTGACAACTTGCCGGACGGTCCCGTAGAATGGTACGGCGCGGCGGTCGGCGGAGGCAGATATATTTTGTGTTATAAATTGTTTCTTTACAATGACATAAGAATCTGTTATAATCCATTTATCTGGATAAAACAAAAAGGAGAGTCGAGTCATTATGTCTGCACTGAAAAAACTCAAGCTGCCTGCCTGGATCTTCATCGGCATGATCCTGGGCATCGTGGCGGGCCTTGCCTGCATGTACGGCATGGCCGACGGCGGGGCCTTTACCACGGCCTACCTGAAGCCCTTTGGCGACATCTACATCAACCTGCTGAAATTCCTGGTGGTGCCCGTGGTGCTGACCAGCATCGTCAGCGGCGTGGTGAGCCTGGGCGACATCAAGCGCGTGGGCTCCATCGGCTGGAAGACCATCGTCTACTACCTGGGCACCACCGCCGTGGCCATCATCATCGGCCTGATCTTCGCCAACATCGCCAACGCCGCCGGGCTGTTCCCGGTGCTGGAGACCTCCGGCCTGGAATATGAGGCCAATTCCTCCAACGTCATGGACGTGATCAAGGGCATCTTCCCCTCCAACATGTGGCAGAGCTTCTCCGACGCCAACATGCTGCAGGTGATCGTGGTGGCCCTGTTCATGGGCGCGGGCATCCTGGTGGCCGGCGACGCGGGCCAGAAATTCTCCGACGTGATGGAGAGCGCCTACGCCGTGGTCATGAAGATCATGGGCATGATCATCAAGATCACCCCCATCGGCGTGTTCTGCCTGATGGCCGACGTGGTGGCCGTGAACGGGCCCAAGATCGTGGGCTCCCTGCTGCTGGTCATCGCCGTGGCTTACATCGCCTATGTGATCCACTTTGTGGTGTGCTACGGCGTGTCCGTCTCCGCCCTGGGCAAGGTGGGCTTCGGCAAGTTCGTCAAGGGCATCTGGCCGGCCATGGTTGTGGCCTTCACCACCACTTCCTCCGCCGCCACCCTGCCCGTGACCATCGAGTGCTCCAATAAGATGGGCGCGGACCCGGAGGTCAGCTCCTTCGTGCTGCCCCTGGGCGCCACCATCAACATGGACGGCACCGCCATCTACATGGGCGTCACCTCCGTCTTCATCGCCACCTGCTACGGCGTGAGCCTGACCCTGAGCCAGATGGCTATGATCGTGCTGACCGCCACGTTGGCCTCCATCGGCACGGCGGGCGTGTCCGGCGCGGGCATGATCATGCTGGCGATGGTGCTGGAGAGCGTGGGCCTGCCGGTGGAGGGCATCGCCCTGATCGCCGGCGTCGATAAGTTGTTCGACATGGGCCGCACCACCTTGAACATCGTGGGCGACTCCACCTGCGCGCTGTACATGTCCCGTCTGGACGCCAAGCGCGCCGCCCGGCTGGCCGCCAGAAAATAACACATCCCGGAAAAGACTGTCCCGCCGGACCTGGCAGCAGGTCCGGCGGTTTTTTGACCCTTTTGCGCTCTTTTGCGCTCTTTTGCGCTTTTTTGCGCTTTTACTATGCAAACGGTAAAAAGTGTGCTATACTAAGTCGCTCATAAAATAAACAGGACGGATAGAAGACAGTGTGGAAGTATTTCGGCGTATTTTGTAACGTGTTCACGGTGCTGCTGGGCGGCACGCTGGGACTGCTGCTGCGGCGGCGGTCCCGGAGGGGCCCGGCGGCGAGGGGGAAAAAAGAGGGAAAATTCCCGCCCCGGGAGAACCTGCCGGACGCCATGATGGTGTGTCTGGGCTTTTGCACGGTGTTTGCCGCCGCCTCCGGGGTGATCGGCGTGCAGAGCGGGGCCCAGGCCCTGATCGTGGTGGCCTCCATGGCTGGGGGACTGCTGATCGGGTGGGCCCTGCGGCTGGACGACCGGCTGAACCGACTGGGGGACGCGGTGCTGGCCCGCATGGGTGGCGGCGACGAGAGCGCGGGCAACCCGGCGGAGGGCTTCGTGACGGCATGCCTGCTGTTCTGCATCGGGTCCATGACGGTGCTGGGCTCTTTTGAGAGCGCCGCCAACCCGGCTGGGGAGCTGGCGCTGGAGTGCCACACCACGCTGCTGATCAAGTCCATGTTGGACTTCGTGTCCTCCACCTGCCTGTCTGTGACCTTTGGCGCGTCGGTGCTGGCCTCGGCGGTCTTCGTGCTGGTGTTCCAGGGGGCCCTGGTGGCCCTGGCCGCCTCCATTGAGCCCTTTTTGGAGGCCACAGGCGCCCTGCCGGTGATGAGCTGCGCCGGGTCGCTGATCCTGCTTGCCATCGCCATGAACCTGCTGGGGATCAAAAAGATCAAGACCGCGGACTACCTGCCGGCCCTTTTCCTGCCCATATTCATCTGCTGGGCCCTGACGGGGCTGGGAATATCGGTGTAAAACGCGATTGGGGGTTGCAGTTTCCGGAAAAATATGCTTAAATATATTTAAGCATTTCAACGGCAACAGAGAGGAGCGGTGAAGATGGGCAGACCTGACGGCATCCGCGTCCGGGATGAGGTCCCGATGTACTATCTCATGCCCCAGTTCATGACCGAGCGGCACGACGCCATGAATATGGTCACGGTGGATATTCCGGTGGAGCCGCTGCGCCAGTACATGAACGCCCAGCGCAAGCAGGGCCGGCACATCAGCCATATGGCCCTGATTATGACGGCCTACACCCATTTGGTGGGCCAGTTCCCGTCTCTGAACCGGTTCATCGTCAACCGAAGGATCTACCAGCACAAGGACTTCAAGATCTCTCTGGTGGTGCTCCGGCCTGGGGAGGGACCCAACAGCAACACCATGAGTAAATTGAAGCTGGACCCCTCGGACACGGTCTTTGACGTGCAGCGGAAGATTGACGAGTACATCGAAAAGAACTCCTCCACCGCCAAGGAGGACGAAAACGGCCTGGATAAGCTCATGCGGGTCTTTTGCCGGATGGGCTGGCTCATGAACGTGGTGGGCTGGCTGCTGCGGTTCGGGGACCGGCACGGGCTGCTGCCCCAGGCTCTGCTGGATGTGAGCCCGTTCCACGCAAGCGCCCTGATGACGAATTTGGCAAGCATCCGCACCAACCACATCTACCATCATGTGTACGACTTCGGCACCACCTCCATCGCCATTGCCATGGGCAACATGCGGGACGTGGTGAAGCGGGGCAAAAACGGCGCGCCGGAGGTGATCCGGTGCATCCCCCTGGGCGTGGTCATGGACGAGCGGGTGGCCTCCGGCCACTATTTCGCCCTGGTCTTTGCCAGACTGAAGGAGATGCTGGCCCACCCGGAATGTCTGGAGCAGCCGGCGGACACCAGCCACCCTGTGACCTGATCGGACAAAAAAGCATCGGACGCCATCCAAAAGATGGCGTCCGATACTTTTTGGGGCGTATCATTTCGCGGCGGCGCGGGCGGCCTTGGCCTTTTCCGCGGCGGCCAGCTTGGTCTGGCGGCGGTTTTTGACCTCATCGCCCTTGGGCTTGATGTCGCCGGCGGCCTGCAGGGCCGTCTTGGTCATCAGCGGGCCAACCAGCTCATAGATCAGCACCGCGAACAGGGTGATGTTGCGGATCAGCGCGCCCTCCGAACCGAGCTGCATGGCGGTGGTGCACATGCCCAGGGCCACGCCGGCCTGGGGCAGCAGCGTCACGCCCAGATACTTGCAGATGGAGGGGGAGCAGTGGGTGGCCTTGGCGGAGATCCGGGCGCCAATATACTTGCCGGCGGAACGGAAGAGGATATAAATCACGCCCAGCAGCACGATAGAGCCGGAGGCGAAGACCCCCAGGTCCAGCTCAGCCCCGCACAGCACGAAAAACAGCGCCAGCAGGGGAGAGGACCACTTGTCCGCCAGATACATCAAGTCTTGGGACAGGGGGCAGCAGTTGCAGAACATGGTCCCCAGCATCATGCACACCAGAAGCGACGAAAAGCCCACGGTCACGGGGCCCACTTGGAATTCCGCCATGGACAGCGCCGCCGTCAAAAACACGAAAGCGATGGTCATGTTGAGGCGGTTGGTGTTGGAGTTGAAGAGCTTTTCCAGCTGGGTGAGCAGCCACCCTATGGCCGCGCCCAGGGCCAGGGAGGCCGCGATCTCCACCAAGGGATTGACAAGAATGGATATCAGATCCACATTGCCCAGAGTCAGGGTCTTGGCGATGCCGAAGGACACGGCGAAGACCACCAGGCCCACCGCGTCGTCCAGGGCCACCACCGGCAGCAGCAGGCTGGTCAGAGGTCCCTTGGCCTTATACTGGCGCACCACCATCAGCGTGGCGGCGGGGGCGGTGGCGGTGGCGATGGCCCCCAGGGTCAGGGTCTGGGCCACGCTCAACACGTCCGGCCGGATCAGGTGGAACACGTACAGGGCGATGTCCACAAACACCGTGGCCGTCAGGGCCTGGAAGATGCCCACCACCGTGGCCTGCCGGCCGATGGCTTTCAGCTCCGCCAGGCGAAACTCGTTACCGATGGAGAAGGCGATGAAGCCCAGGGCCACGTCAGAGGCCACGGAAAACGCCTCCACCTGCTCAAAGGAGTTGAAGCCCAGGTAAGGGATGTTCAGCGCGCCCAGGCAGTAGGGGCCGATCAGCACCCCGGAAACCAGATAGGCCGTCACGGAGGGGAGGTTGGCCAGCCGGGAGATACGGGTCATCATCAGACCGGCCAGGATCGCGAAGGATACGGGAAAGAGCGTTTGCATATATTCACCTGATCTCATCAGAAGTTTTCATGCGCAGGATATGAGTATAGCCTCCGGGGTGTGAAAAATCAAGAGTCAATATAGCAAAAATCCTGCTATTTTGCGTCGCATACAGGGGCCGGTTTGCCGATTTGCGCCGCCCGGCGCATGGACCGGCCGGCGGACGCATATACTGGATGGAGAACAAGCGGAGGTGAGCGCATGGTAAAGTATAAGCCCTTGGCGATCAGTCTGGCGATCAGTCTGGGCGTGGGCGGTCTGTCCGCGCTGGTCACGAAGGATTCCATGGAGAAGTACGCGTTTCTGGACCAGCCGCCCCTGGCTCCGCCGGGGTGGGTGTTTCCGGTGGTGTGGACGGTCCTGTTCATACTGATGGGGGTGGCGGCGTATCTGGTGTGGATCGAAAACGGCCCGGAGCAGAAGCGGATGCTGTGGCTGTACGGGATACAGCTGGCGTTCAATTTCTTCTGGACCATCATCTTCTTCAACGGGCAGATGTTCGCCTTTGCCCTGGTCTGGCTGCTGATCCTGTGGGGGCTGATCCTGGCCACGCTTTTGAGCTTCCGGAAAAAGAACAAGACTGCCGGGAATCTGCTGATCCCCTATCTGGCCTGGGTCACGTTCGCGGCCTATCTGAACGCCGGCGTGTGGTATCTGAACAGGTGAGAAAAACTGACCGACGGCCCCCTCACCCGAGGGGGCCGTCGGCATTTTATCTCTTTCCCAGCTTGATCTCGCCGTGTTCCTTTTCGTACTGCTCGACGCACCGGCGAATGAGGATCAGGATCTGGCTGTTGGCGGATCGGCCTTCATAGTCCGCCACGATGTGGAGCTTATCCAAAAGCTCCGGTTCGATCCGGATGGAAAGACTCTTTGTGACCACAAAATCACCCCAAAACAAATCTATTATATGTTTATTTTAGGGCGAATATGTGTTATACTGTCAAAAATGGATATATATTATATCTAAAATGAGTTTAAAAAGGAGTTTCTATCATGGCGGATTATCAAAAGATGTATTACATACTGTGCCAAGCGGCGGACAAGGCGTTGGACATGCTTCCGGAGGACGCAGCGGAGGTCCGGCGGGTATTGCAGCGAGCCTTGGAAGAGGCGGAGGAAAAGTACATAGAAACGGCGGAAGACTGATGGTCAAAAAACAAGGCGCACAAAGTGCGCCTTGTTTTTTGGTGACCTGGCGGGGATTCGAACCCCGGACCCACTGCTTAAAAGGCAGTTGCTCTGCCTACTGAGCTACCAAGTCACAGAGATAAAAATGGCAGGGACGGCGGGATTCGAACCCACTATATCAGAGTCAAAGTCTGGTGTGTTACCTTTACACTACATCCCTATGGATGCCGCCATCCGAGACAAATGAAGAAAATAGGCTGTCCGGCTGGACCGGGCAGCCTATTTGCAAATGGGGTGGGAGATGGGACTCGAACCCACGACACCC
>CANRBG010000034.1 GCA_947628805.1 uncultured Oscillospiraceae bacterium
CCGTCGCTGATCATGGTGTCCTTCAGCTTGGTGTCGCCCATGCGGGCGCCCATGCGGGTGGCGGGGGAGGCGTAGGGAGCCATGGTCATGCTCTCCATGCCGCCGGCAACGATCACGTCGGCGTCGCCGCTGTCGATGGCGCGGGCGGCCTCAATGACGCTCTTCATGCCGGAGCCGCAGACCATGCCCACGGTGTAGGCGGGCACGGAGTAGGGCAGACCGGCCTTGATGCCAACCTGACGGGCCGGGTTCTGGCCCAGGCCGGCGGTGAGGATGCAGCCGAACATCAGCTCGTCCACGTTCTCGGGAGCCAGGTTGGCCCGCTTCAGAGCCTCCTTTACCACGATGGCGCCCAGGTCAACGGCGGGAGTCTTGCTCAGCGTGCCCTGGAAGCTGCCAATGGCGGTACGGCAGCAGTTCACGAGATAAATGTCTTTCACAGGGGGATTCCTCCTTAAAAAATGATTCGTTTTTTGGCCCCTCGCGGGAGCAATGAGCACAAAATACGCAATTATTTATCGTAAATTCAGTATAATATGCCCACCATGAAAAGTCAAGACCCGCTTGTCAGGATTTTGACGGGATCGGCGGCCCGGACTGGCGGTTATGCTTGACTTTTCTTATGAGGGCCGGTAAACTGGGGATATGTGGATATTGCCGATTTCATAGAACGTAAAGGAGATCGTGAACATGGACTATCAAGCGATGTATAAATCCAAGCTGACAACCGCCGACGAGGCCGTGAAGCTGGTCAAGAGCGGCGACTGGGTGGACTACACATGGTGTACCAACCACCCCGTGGCCCTGGACAAGGCCCTGGCCGCCCGGAGCCACGAGCTCAAGGACGTGAAGGTCCGGGGCGGCGTCACCATGTGGATGCCCGAGATCGCCAAGGCCGACGACGCCGGGGAGCATTTCGCCTGGCACAGCTGGCACTGCTCCGGCGTGGACCGGAAGATCATCGCCAAGGGCATGGGCTGGTTCAGCCCCATCCGCTACTCCGAGCTGCCCCGGTACTACCGGGAGAATCTGCCCGGCACCGACGTGGTCATGATGCAGGTCCCGCCCATGGACAGCCACGGCAACTTCTCTCTGTCTTTGGCCCCCTCCCACCTGTACGATATGTGCGCCAAGGCCAAGCACATCATCGTGGAGGTCAATAAGAACATGCCGGTGGTCTACGGCCTGTGCAAGACTGAGATCAACATCGCAGACGTGACCTACGTGGTGGAGGGCGACGATCCCCCCGTGGCCGAGCTTGGCTCCGCCGCTCCCAGCGACGTGGACAAGGCCGTGGCCAACCTGATCGTGCCGGAGATACCCAACGGGGCATGCCTGCAGCTGGGTATCGGCGGTATGCCCAACGCCGTGGGCGCCATGATCGCCCAGTCGGACCTGAAGGACCTAGGCGTACATACCGAGATGTATGTGGACGGCTTCGTGGACATCGCCCTGGCCGGGAAGATCAACGGCAAGAACAAGAACCTGGACTATGGCCGGCAGGTGTTCGCTTTCGCGGCCGGCAGCAAGAAGCTGTATGATTATGTCAACTGCAACCCCGACGTGATGGGCGCCCCGGTGGACTACACCAACGACGTGCGGGTGGTGGCCCAGCTGGACAAGTTCATCTCCATCAATAACGCGGTGGACCTGGACCTGTTCGGCCAGGTGAACGCCGAGTCCGCCGGCATCAAGCACATCTCCGGCACCGGCGGTCAGCTGGATTTCGTCATGGGCGCGTATCTGTCCAACGGCGGTAAGAGCTTCATCTGCCTCAGCTCCGCCATGAAGGCCAAGGACGGCACCCTCAAGAGCCGCATCGTGCCCACCCTGACCCCGGGCTCCATCGCCACGGACCCCCGCTCCTGCGTGCAGTACATCGTCACCGAGTACGGCATGGTGAATCTGAAAGGGCTGAGCACCTGGCAGCGGGCCGAGGCGCTGATCTCCATCGCCCACCCCCAGTTCCAGGACGAGCTGGTGAAAGAGGCGGAGAAGATGAACATCTGGCGCAGGACCAATAAGTAAATAATTATGTAAACCACTCCGGACCCGGTCCGGGGTGGTTTTTCGTGGATGGAACAGGACCTGCCGTGTGGGCGGCGGGTCCTGTTGTTTTTAAGTCCGGGGGCACAATATCCCCGGGGCCTTGCGTTTGGGAGCGATTTGGGTTATAATACCATGGATTATGTCAAAGAGAGGGGGAGACGGCATGCATCTGACCGCCGGGATGGTATACGACGGCATACTGGTCGTGCTCGTCCTCTACATCCTGTTTCGGGGCTGGCACCAGGGCGCGGCGTCGGAGCTGATCCGGCTGGCGGGCTGGGGCGCGGCCATCGTGCTGGTGAGCCTGTTCGCCGGCCCGTGGGCAGAGCGGATCTACCACGGCTTTCTGGAACAGATCGCCGTCCGATCCGTCGCCAAGGCCATCCCTCCGGACGTGATCACCGCCCTGGAGAGCGGTGCCCTGGCGGTGCAGAGCCTGCAGGAGATACTAAACAGCCTTAACGGCTTTTTCGGCGCCCAGACCGTGGACCCCTCCACCGTCAACAACATCATCACCATGTTCAACCAGGACGCGGGCAGTCTTGCGGAGATCATCACCCAGAACGTGCTCCAGCCGGTGCTGATCTCGGTGTGCAGGGTGCTTTTGAGCATCGGCATTTTGGAGATATGCCTGTTCATCAGCCGCATCCTGGCCCGGCTGATGGCCGCCCACCGGCGGGATACGGAAAGTCTTCTGAGCATGACCAACCGGTTTCTGGGCCTGGCTTTGGGCTTCGGGGAGAGCCTGGTGTCAGGGTATGTGTATGTGTTCATCCTGTCGCTGGTGACGACCTTTTTCACCACCAAATGGCTCAGCCCGGAGGTGCTGCAGGGCACGGTGTTCGTAAGGCTGTTTTTGTGAGGTGTAGAGCATGGTAACGAACGTATTGGAATGGCTGGACGCCTCGGCGGCCCGGCTGCCGGACAAGATCGCCTTCGGGGGCGAGAAGTCGGCGCTGACTTTCGGCCAGCTCCGGGACCGGGCCCGCCGGGCGGGGACCTACCTGGCCGGACGGGTGGAGATGAATCAGCCCGTGGCGGTGTTCATGGAGAAGACGCCGGAGTGCCTGGCGGCCTTTTTCGCGGCGGTCTGCGCGGGGTGCTTTTATGTGCCCCTGGACACGAAAATGCCCCCGGAGCGGATCAAGCTCATCTTCGACACGCTCCATCCGGCTTTCGTGTTCTACGACGAAAAGAACGCCCCGGCGGCCCGGGAGGTGGCGGGTCAGGCGGGCTGCGCCCTCTTTGACGAGGCCTGCCAGACGGAGCCGGACGAGGCGGTCCTGGCGGCCATCCGGGCGGCCCATGTGGACACGGACCTTCTCTATGTGCTGTTCACCAGCGGCTCCACCGGGGTACCCAAGGGGGTCACCATCAGCCACCGGGCCATCGTGGACTGGGCGGACTGGCTGCATAATACCCTGGACATGAACGAGAGCTGCGTGGTGGGCAACCAGGCGCCGTTCGTGTTCGACAACTCCACCCTGGATATCTACTCCACCCTCCGCAACGGCTGCACCACCTGGATCATCCCGAAAAAGTGCTTTTCCTTCCCCCGGGCCATGATGAAATTCCTGGCGGAGCACGCCATCGACACCATCTTTTTTGTGCCCTCGGCCCTGATCAGCCTGGCAAACTCCGGCATCCTGGACATCGACCCGCCCACGGGCCTGAAGCGGATCTATTTCTGCGGGGAGGTCATGCCCAACCGACAGCTGAACATGTGGCGGCGGGCGGTGCCCGAGGCGGTGTACTGCAACATGTACGGTCCCACGGAGATCACCGACGTGTGCGCCTATTACGTCGTGGACCGGGACTTTGACGACGACGAGCCCCTGCCCATCGGCCATGCCTGCGCCAACACCCGCATCCTCATTTTGAACGACAATAACGAACCTGTGGGCCCGGAGGAGACCGGGGAGCTGTGCGTGCTGGGCACCTGCCTGTCCCTGGGCTATTACAACAACCCCGCCCAGACGGAAAAGGCCTTCGTGCAAAATCCCCTGAACACGGTCTTCCACGAGCGGATGTACCGGACCGGGGACCTGGCCCGGTACAACGACCGGGGCGAGATCATGTTCCTGGGCCGAAAGGATTTCCAGATCAAGCACCAGGGCTGCTACCGCATCGAGCTGGGAGAGATCGAGACCGCCCTGCTGGCGGCGGAGGGAGTGGCCAACGGCTGCTGCCTGTTCGACGAGGCGAAGGACGAGATCGTGTGTGTGTACATGGGCGGGGAGGACCAGCGGGAGCTGGCGAAATGCCTGGCGGTGAAGCTGCCCAGCTACATGCTGCCCAACCGCTATGTACAGCTGGACCGGCTGCCCATGACCATCAACGACAAGATAGACCGGGTAACCCTGAAAAAGACCTATATCGGCTGAAAAGCGATTGAAAAACAGCGAAGGCCGGTCAGGCCGAGCCGCGCGTCATTCACGCGCGTGAAGTCAAAAGCCGCTGTACGACGGGCTTTTGACTTCCTGCCGACGGGATTCACTTCCGCCGAGCAGTTTCAATCTGAGCGGTCAAAAAACTTGTTTTTGACAAGCTCGCCCGGCGGGGAGACCATCCCCGCCGGGCATTTCATCTGTCCGGCAAAATGGCGTGCACCAGCTTTTCCATCACCGGCGTCAGAGGCAGCCACAGCGCCGCGCACAGCAGATTGAAAAGGGTGTGGGCGTTGGCGATCTGCCGGGACAGCTGTCCCGCCCCGGCGGGGGCGAGGGCTGCCGCCAGCGCGCCGAAGCCGGGCCGGGCCAGCAGAAATAAGACCGCCCCGGACAGGTTGAAGAGCGTGTGGGCCAGGGCGGTCCGTTTGGCGTCCCGGGACTGGCCGGCGGCGGCGATCAGGGCCGTGACGGTGGTGCCGATGTTGCAGCCCACCAACAGGGGCAGGGCCCCCTTCAGCCCCAGGGCCGGACCCGCCGCGCTCTGCAAGATAGCCACCGCCGCGGAGCTGCTCTGTACCGCCGCCGTCAGGGACGCCCCCAGCACGATCCCCAGCAGGGGCGACGATGCCGCCCGGCCCATGAGCCCCAAAAAGCGTGAGCTCTCCGCCAGGGGGCCCATGGCTCCGCCCATCTGCTCCACCCCGGCAAACAGCATGCCGAAGCCGAACAGGGCCTGGCCCAGGGTCCTGGTCCTGTCGCGGCCGGAAAGCTGGGCGAGGGCGAAGCCAGTCAGCAGCAGCGGACCCAGCCAGTCCGTCAGCCGGAAGGCCAGCAGCTGGGCTGTGACGGTGGTGCCCACGTTGGCCCCGAAGACCAGCGCGATGGCCTGACCCAGGGTCATGAGGTCCGCGTCCACGAAGCCTACCGCCATCACCGTGACGGCGGAGGAGCTCTGCAATACCGCCGTGGCGGCGGCCCCGGTCAGAGCCCCCCGCAGAGGGCTTTTCGTGCCGGCGGCCAGAAGCCGCCGTGTCCGCTCCCCGGCGGCCCGCCGGAGCGCACCGCTCATGAGCTCCATGCCCCCTAAAAACAGGCCCAGGCCCCCCGCCAGGCCAAAGGCCGCCCGCACCGCCGTATGCATCTCTTCTCCGCCTCCCCGCGCCATGGCCCGCCCCGTAGGGGACAGGCACGCTGGAGCTTATGCGCACCGCGCCCGGAGATATGCGGGGAGGCGGCAGACTTTGCTTACAGACGGATAAAACGGCGCGCCGCTCTTGGCAGCGCGCCGTTTTGTCGTTAATCTCGGTCAGAAAGCCGGAGGATCCAAGTTCTTTTGTCTTGCAGTCAGAGACGTTTCAGCATCCGGCGGCGTTCGGGTCCGCCGTCCGCGTGCCCACGCCCGCGTGGGATTCGTACCAGCTTTGCAGCTGGGGCGCACAGGTCCGGATATCCCAGCCCCCGGGCTTGCGTTCGCTTACTGGGCCGAAAGTGCGCTGGGACGAGATCTTATACAGCCATTCCGCCCACTCGTTGAGCCCCTGATCCAGCGGGAGCCGGTAAAAGCGCGTGGTCATGGCGGCCTCCCGGCTGACCGCTTCGCCGCAGAGACAGGGCAGGCCGTTGGCCTGGGCCTCGATGGCGACCACCGGCACGCCCTCGTAGAAGCTGGGCAGACAGAAGACGTCCATGGCTGAATAGCACTTAAAAACGTCGTTTCGCACGCCGGCAAAGATGACGCGCTCGGCAAGGCCCATAATGGCTGCCTGATCCCGGACCGTGCCCCGCAGCTCCCCCTCGCCAAACAGCAGCAGGTAGCAGTTGGGGACTTTTTGGGCCAGCTGCTGGAAGACATCCAGGAGAAAGGCGTGGTTTTTCTGGTAGACGAACCGCCCCACATGCCCGACGACGAAAGCGTCCTGGGGGATGCCAAACCTCTCGCGCACGCTGCGGCGGGCGCCGGCGTCAAAGGCAAATCTCCCCATGTCGATACCGTTGGGCATGATCTGTACCTTGCGCTCTTTGACGGCCCTGTTTCCGTACATCCATCTGCCGGCGGCTTCGCCGCAGGCGAACCAGTCGGTGGAAAACAGCCTGCACAGCGGACGCAGGATGACCTTGAATATCGTTTTGCACCCCTCGCTCCGCACGGCCGTGGTGTGGGCGTGGCAAATGCGCACGGGAACGCCGGCGCACCAGGCGATGAACAGCGGAAAAAAGGACAGGGTGCTCATCTGGGCGTGTACGATCTGATACCGGCGCGTTTTGAGCGCTTTGTACAACGCCCTGTAATAAGCAAAAAGCTTTTTGTAGCTGGGCAGCATATAGATACCGGCGCCCATCTGCTCCAGCTCCTGCCGCTGGGGGAAGGAGCTCTTGTCTTCAAAATAGAAGTCAAACTGGACCTTGCCGCGGTCTATGGCGCGATAGTAATTCATCACCACCGCCTCTACGCCGCCGCTGTCCATGCGGTTGAGGACCTGCGCTATACGGATCGGTTCCGCCATTGCCTGGTGCTCCTTGCTGCTGTGCTGTCTGTCCGGGATCCGGCCGTTTCCATGCCGGCGGCATGGGTCTATGGCCATTGTCCCGGCACAGATGCCGTCGGGGGGGCCATTTCTCCATACAATTACCAAACTATAGCACATTCCGCCCGGTTAAGCAAGTGTCCGCCGGTCTTTTGGGGGCTTTGGGGCCATGCCGCCGGGTGGGGGGTATTGCGCCGGGAAGGCGAAATGCATATAATGTTATTGTAGGTGACCATAGCGGCGGCAGGCATGCCGTGGCCCGTGAACAGGGAAAGGCAGGATGCAATGGCGCGAGCGGGCGCAAAAAACAAGAGCGGTCTCTGGGAGGACGAGGACTTCTCCCCGGACGCCCGGTTGACAGATATGGGACCGGCGGCGGTCAGCCGGCGGGAGCGGCCCCTGTCCCGGCGGCGGGGCTGTCTGTGGGCGGCCGCGGCTTTGCTGGTCCTGGCGCTGGCCGGGGGCGCGGCCCTTTTGGTGACCGGCCTGCGGCCGGTCCGTGCGGCCGCCCTGGAGGCGGGCCAGACCATCCGGGCGGAGCTGTTCGCCAAAAACGGACGAGAGGGTCTGACCCTGGGACCGGAGGCCGCCCGGATCGACACAGGCGCGCCGGGCACATACAAAGTGCCGGTCATATACAGAGGCAAGACCTATGAGGCCAAGCTGACCATCGTAGACACCGTGCCGCCCACGGCCACGGGCCGGGTCAGAAAAGCCGCCCTTGGCACGACCCTGGCGGCGGCGGACTTCGTGGAGGACGTCCGGGACGCCACGGCGGTGACCGCCGCCTGGCAGCAGCCGCCGGACATAGAGAGCATGGACCCTCAGACCGCCGTGGTGCGTCTCACCGACGCGGGGGGCAACTATACCGACGTGCAGGTACAGGTGACGTTGGTCTTCGATACCACAGCTCCCGTGATCCAGGGGGTCAAAAATATAGAGGCGCTTTTGGGGGAGAGCGTGGCCTACCGACAGGGCGTGACCGTGACGGACGACACAGATCCAAATCCGGTGCTGACCGTGGACAACAGCGGCGTGGATCTGAGCGCCCCGGGGGTCTATACGGTCTACTATACCGCCACGGACGCGGCGGGCAACACCGCCAGCGCCTCCGCCACCTTGACGCTGCGGGAAAAGCCGGCGGACTACGTGGATGAACAGACCGTCTACGCCGCGGCCCAGGCGGTATATGACGAGATCATTACAGACGGCATGACCGACATGGAAAAGGCCTTTGCCATCTACCACTGGGTGAAGTATTATATTGACTACTGGGACGGCTCGCCCCTCGACTACTGGACCGTGGGGGCCTATCAGGCCTTCACCCAGCGGGGCGGCGACTGCTATACATACTTTGCCGCCGCCAAAGCGCTTTTGAACATGGCGGGCATCGACAACATCGAGGTGGACAAAGTCAACACCTCCCGTTCCCGGCATTACTGGCTTTTGGTGGATCTGGGCGACGGGTGGTACCATCTGGACCCCTGCCCCCGGAAAGGAGACGCCCCGGACAACTCCTTCATGCTGACGGACGCGGAGCTGGACGCCTACTCCAAGGCCCATGACGACAGCAACCCTTTCGACCCGACTCTCTATCCGGCGCGGGCCACCCGGTCGGTGCAGTACATGGTGGACTATGACGAGATGCGGATCGTGGGCGAAAACGGGTCCGTGGGGTAAAACACAATGCAGCAGACGAACGTACTGGAGTATCTGGAGGGGACGGCGGCCCGGCTGCCGGACCGGACGGCCTTTGTGGGCGAGGGCGAGGCCATGACCTTTTCCCAGGTCCGGCGGGCGGCCCGCGCCATAGGCTCCGCCCTGGCCCGCCGAGGTCTGGAGCGGGAGCCGGTGGCGGTGTTCATGCCCAAGCGGCCCCAGGCCGTGGCGGCTTTTTTGGGCTGCGTATACGCCGGGTGCCACTACGTGCCCCTGGACGAGGAGATGCCCTGTCGCCGGGTGGGACTGATTTTGGAAAGCCTGGGGGCCCGGGTGATGATCTGCGACGGGACCACTGCCCCTCTGGCCCGGGAGCTTGATTTCCCCGGGGAGATCGCCTCCTATGAGGACCTGGCGGCCGAGCCGGAGGAAGGGTCGCTTTTGGAGCGGGTCCGGGACCGGCAGCTGGACACGGACCCGGTCTATGTGGTGTTCACCTCCGGCTCCACCGGCACGCCCAAGGGGGTGGCGGCCTGTCACCGGTCCGTGATCGACTACATAGAAAACCTGAGCGATGTGCTGGGCTTCGGCCGGCGGACCCGTTTTGCCAACCAGGCGCCGCTGTATTTTGACGCGTGCCTGAAGGAGCTCTACCCCACGCTGAAGTTTGGTGCGGTCACGTATTTCGTGCCCCGGCGGCTTTTTATGGCCCCGGTGCGGCTAGTGGAATACCTGAACGAAAACCGGATCAACACCATCTGCTGGGCGGCCTCGGCCTTGGGCATGATCTCCGCTCTGGGGACCTTTCAGCGGGTGAAGCCCTGGTATCTGAGCACGGTGGCTTTCGGCGGCGAGGTCTTTCCCGTCCGGCAGTTCCGGCTCTGGCGGGAGGCCCTGCCCCGGACGGACTTTTTCAACCTCTACGGTCCCACCGAGGCTACCGGCATGTGCTGCTGGTACAAGGCGGATCGGGACTTTGGCCCCGACGAAACCATCCCCATCGGCCGGCCCTTCCGCAACACGGATATCCTGCTGCTGGATGAGGGTGACAGGCCCGCCGCCCCGGGCCAGACGGGAGAGATCTGCGTGCGGGGCGCGTCCCTGGCCCTGGGCTATTACCGGGACTTTGCCGGAACGGACAGGGTGTTCGTACAAAACCCCCTCAACGACCGGTACCCGGAGCGCATCTACCACACCGGGGACCTGGCCCGCCGGAACGAGCGGGGGGAGCTGGTGTTCGCGGGCCGGAAGGACCAGCAGATCAAGCACATGGGCCACCGGGTGGAGTTGGGGGAGATCGAGGCGGGCGCCGCCGCCCTGGAGACGGTCCGCGCCGCCTGCTGCCTGTATGACGAGAGACGGGGCCGGATCGTGCTGTATTACGCCGGCGACGCCGGGCCGGCGGAGGTGGTGGGCGCCCTGCAAAAGCGGCTGCCCGATTACATGCTCCCCAACCTGGTCAAGCGTCTGGAGCGCCTGCCCCAAACCGCCAGCGGCAAGGCGGATCGGGCCGCCCTGGGGCGGATGTACGAGCAAGCGGACAAGTGATCCTGGAAAGGAGCGTACGGTATGGACGAGCTTTTGAAGATATTGCACAGCCTCCATCCGGAGGTGGATTTCACCGCCCGGGAGGCGCTGGTGGACGACCGGGTCCTGAAGTCCTTCGACATCGTCTCCATCGTCTCGGAGATATACGAGGTGTTCGGCGTGGCCGTGCCGGCGGAGGAGATCGTACCGGAGAATTTCAATTCCGCCAAGGCCCTGTACGCGCTGATCCAGAGGCTGGAGGACGAGTAAGGCGAGATGCTGTTTACCTCCTACGCCTTCGTGGGCTTTCTGGCCCTGACGCTGACGGCCTATTATCTCGTGCCGGGCCGCTGGCAGTGGCCGCTGCTGCTGGCCGCCAGCTATGGATTTTACTGGGCGGCCAGCCCCTGGTACCTGTTGTTCATCCTGGTCACCACGGCGTCGGCCTACGGCGTGAGCCTGAAGCTGGCGGACCTGTCGGGGGAGCAGCGGGCGTATCTGGCCGCCCATAAGGACCTGACCCGGGAGGAAAAACGGGCGTACCGGGCCGGGATCAAAAAGCGCAAATGGGCCTGGCTTCTGGCCTGCCTTTTCCTGAACATCGGCATCCTGTCCGTGTCCAAGTACACGAACTTCGTCATCCGCAGCTTCAACGCCCTGACGGGCCGCGGCCTGGGCCCGGTGGATATGATCGTGCCTATGGGCATATCCTTTTACACGTTCCAGACCGTGGGCTACGTCATCGACGTATACCGGGACCGGCAGCCGGTCCAGCGGGATTTTTTCAAGCTGGCGCTTTTCGTGTCCTTCTTCCCCCAGTTGGTCCAGGGGCCCATCAGCCGGTACGGGCAGCTGTCCCAGACCCTGTTCACGCCCCATAAGTTTGCGGAAAAAGCCTTCTCCTTCGGCCTGATGCGCATTTTGTGGGGCTACTTCAAAAAGGTGGTCCTGGCGGACCGCCTCCTGCCGGCGGTCACGGCCCTGACGGGGGATGGGACCTACGCGGGGGCCTATGTGCTGGCGGCCATGCTGCTTTACGCGTTCGAGCTCTACTGTGACTTCACCGGCGGCATCGATATCGCCATCGGCGTCGGCGAGGCCATGGGCATCCGCATGCCGGAGAACTTTGATCTGCCCTACTTTTCCAAAAATATCACGGAGTACTGGAAGCGCTGGCACATCACCATGGGGACCTGGTTCACGGACTACATATTCTATCCTGTCTCTGTGTGCCGGCCCATGCTGCGGCTGAGCAAGTGGTCCAGGGAGCATCTGGGCCAGGCGGTGGGCAAGCGGGTGACGGTGTATCTGGCCAGCTTCATCGTATGGCTGACAACGGGCATATGGCACGGAGCGGCGTGGAACTTCGTGGTCTGGGGCCTTGCCAACTGGGCGGTCATCATGGTCTCCCAGGAGCTGGCGCCCCTGTACGAGCGGTTCCACCGGCGGTTTGCCCTCCGGGGCAAGGCCCCCTATGAGGCGTTTCAAGTGGTCAGGACCGTTCTTCTCGTGAGCGCGATCCGCATGTTCGACTGCTATCGGGACGTGCCGCTTACCTTCGCCATGCTGAAAAGTTTATTCACCCGGTTCGACCCCCGGGTCTTCACGGACGGATCCCTGCTGGGCTTGGGTCTGGACGGGGCGGACTGGCTGGTGCTTACTCTGGGCCTGGCGGTGGTGCTGGCCGTGAGCCTCTATAAGCTCAAACGGGGCGGCATCCGGGAGGCGCTGTACGAAAAGCCCCCGGCGGTCTTTTACGGGGCCATGGGGGCGCTGCTGGTGTGCACGGTGGTGTTTGGGGCCTACGGCGCGGGCTACGACGTGACCCGATTCATCTATGACCGGTTTTGAGGGGGGCGGCGCGATGAAAGGCAGAAGATGGCCCGCCGCGCTGGGCGTGGCGCTGGGCGTGCTGGGCATTTTGTACCTGGCCCAGCGGCTGCTGGTCCCCAAGTACCAGACCGGCGTCGTGGAGGGCTCTATGGTGGCGGAGTACTACCGGGAGAGGGTGGACCACGACCTGATCTTCATCGGCGACTGCGAGGTGTACGAGAATTTTTCCCCCGTTACCCTATGGGAGGATTACGGCATCTCCAGCTACATCCGGGGCAGCGCCCAGCAGCTCCCCTGGCAGTCTTATTATCTTTTGGAGGACACCCTGCGCCATGAGACGCCCAAGGTGGTGGTCTACAACGTGCAGGCCCTGCGGTTCAGCCGGCCCCAGAGCGAGGCCTATAACCGCATGACCATCGACGGCATGCGCTGGGGCCCGGCTAAGGTCCGGTGCATCCTGGCCTCCATGACGGAGGACGAGCATTTCATCGAGTACCTGTTCCCCCTGCTGCGCTACCACGACCGCTGGGGGGAGTTGACCGGGGACGACGTGGAGCACCTGTTTGCCAAGGACCCGGTGACCCACGCCGGGTACTATATGCGGGCGGACGTGAAGCCCCAGACGGGCTTTCCGGCGCCCCAAGCCCTGGCGGACTACACGTTTGGGGACATGCCCATGGACTACCTGGGCCGGATGGCGGACCTGTGCCGGGAAAAGGGTGTGGAGCTCATTTTGATCAAGGCCCCCATCGAGTACCCGTACTGGTACGACCAGTGGGACGGACAGGCGGCGGCCTTCGCGGCGGAGCAGGGCCTGACCTACTTAAATCTCATCCCCCTCCGGCAGGAGATCGGCCTGGACATGACCCGGGACACCTACGACGCCGGCCTGCATCTGAACGTCCGGGGGGCGGAAAAGCTGGCGGCCTGGTTCGGCGGATGGCTGCTGGAGCGGATCGACCTGCCGGACCGGCGGGGCGAGCCCGCCTACGACGCGGTCTGGGAGGAGAAGACGGCGCTTTATGACGCCATGAAACAGCAGCAGTACGCGGAGATCGAACAGTACGGAGAGCTGGTCACCTTTGGGGCCAACGCCGTGGAGGGATAAGGAGAAGCGATGAAAAAGAGAGCTTTGGCCATGCTGGCCGGCGCGCTGACGCTCGGTGTGCTGCTGGCTGGCTGCGGGAGCGGAAAAGATGCCGCCGGCGACGGGAAGCAGCAGACCGGTCCGGCCAGTAAGTACGTCTTTGCGCTTGACGGCGTGGAGGTGGCGGTGAACGCTGACATGGCCCCCCTGGCGGAGGCTTTGGGAGAGCCCTCCGATTATTTTGAGTCGGAGTCCTGCGCCTTCCAGGGACTGGACAAGGTGTACACCTACGGGGGCGTGATCATCCGCACCTATCCCCAGGACGGGAAGGACTATGTGCTCAGCGTGGAATTAAAAGACGACGCCGTCCCCACCCGGGAGGGTATATATATCGGCGCTGACCGGGAGGCGGTGCTGGCCGCCTACGGCCAGCCCACCGACGAGACCGCCACGGCGCTGCGGTACGTGGACGGAGACTGCACCCTGGCTTTCATCCTCGCGGAGAATATGGTCACGGGCATCACCTATACATCGGACGCGGCCTGACCGCCGCGGGAGGGAGGAAACGCTTATGACGGAACAGGAACGGATGAAGGCCGGCTACATCTGGTGGGACGACGCGGAGAACATGGCCCTGCAGGCCCGGACCAAGGCCCTGGTGCGCCGGTTCAATACCCTGCCCCCGGAGGACATGGCCGGCCGGGAGGCGCTTTTGCACGACATCTTTGGCCAGGTGGGGGAGAACGTGTGGATCGTGCCGCCCCTGACGGCGGCGGTGGGCAAATACGTGACCATCGGCGCGGGGACCTACGCCAACATGAATCTGACTCTCATCGACGACTGGAAGATCACCATCGGCAAGCGGGTGCTGTTCGGTCCCAACGTGACCCTGTGCACCACCGGCCACCCCATCCACCCGGACCACCGGATGGACGGGATGTACTCATTCCCTATCACCATCGGGGACAACGTGTGGCTGGGGGCCAACGTGACCGTCATGCCCGGGGTGACCATCGGGGAGAACTCCGTGATCGGGGCGGGCTCCGTGGTGACGAAGGACATCCCCGCCAACGTGATCGCCTTCGGCACCCCCTGCAAGGTGTACAGGCCCATCGACGACCATGACGCGCAATACTATTTTAAGGACCGGCGGTTCGACAGCCAGCCGGAACGTAAGGAGGAGAAAAAATGAAGGTACTTATGATCAACGGCAGCCCCCGGAAAAACGGCAACACTACCCTGGCCCTGGGGGAGATGGAAAAGGTCTTTGCCGCCGAGGGCGTGGAAACAGAGATCGTCCGGGTGGGCGATCTGGACGTGCGAAGCTGCGTTGCCTGCGGGGTCTGCGCCCGGCTTGGCCGGTGCGCCATTGACGACGTGGTCAACGAGACGGCCCCCAAATTCGAGGCCTGCGACGGTCTGGTGGTGGCGAGCCCCGTCTACTACGCCTCCGCCAACGCCACTTTGGTGGCCTTTCTGACCCGGCTTTTTTACAGCACGTCCTTTGACAAGACCATGAAGGTGGGGGCAAGCGTAGTGTGCGCCCGGCGGGGCGGCCTATCGGCCACCTTTGACGAGCTGAACAAGTTCTTTACCATCTCCGGCATGCCCGTGGCCTCCAGCCAGTACTGGAACAGCGTCCACGGCCGGGAGCCCGGAGAGGCGGCCCAGGACGCGGAGGGCCTGCAGACCATGCGGACCCTGGCCCGGAACATGACGTTCCTCATGAAGAGCATCGCCCTGGGTAAGGAAAAATACGGCCTGCCGGAGACGGAGCCCCACCAGTGGACCCACTTCATACACTGAGCCGTTTGCATGCGGACGCGCCCCGTTTACCGTGAGGGTAAACGGGGCGCGTTCTCTTTTCTTTTTTATTTACCGCGCTTGAATTGCAAAACCGGCTCCGTGCCGGCCAGGAGCCTGGCGATGTTGGTCCGGTGCTGGAACAGGACCAGCGCCACCATGCCGCAGCCCAGCCAGAAGCAGGCGTCGATCCGCCTTGCCACCAGCCAGTACACCGGCGGGAACAGCAGCACGCTCAGCACCGTGCACAGGCTCACCCGCTGGGAGATCAGGAACATCACGATGAAAAAAGCCAAGATGATGATCAGCATCCGCCAATCCAGGGTCAGCAGGGCCCCGGCGGCCACCGCCATGCCCTTGCCGCCCTTGAAGCGGAAATAGACCGGCCAGCAATGCCCTACCAGACAGGCCAGACCCCCGGCCATCAGGCCGGTCCTGCCCGCCAGAGCGTTGCCGATGAGACTGGCGATCACAGCCTTGAGCATGTCCCCCAGCAGGGTGGCGGCCCCGGCGGCGGCCCCGAACTGCCGGGCCGTATTGGTGGCCCCGGCGTTGCCGCTGCCGGCGGTGCGCACGTCCCGGTGGTATTTGGCTTTCACCAGCAAAATGGCGCAGTTCACCGACCCGATCAGATAGCCGACTACCGCGATGGCGAGATAAACCATTGTTTCTGTCTCCGTGTATTCGTAGTGATTGTAGCGATCTATTATTATAGCACGCCCTCACGGAAAATGCTACTGTCTATACGCCGTCGATGAAGGCCTGGACGAAGTGGCAGGCGGCCCCCAGCACGGAGCTGTGGGAGCGCAGGATGCTCAGATGCAGATAATCCGCGCCCTCGTCCAGCAGGCTGCCGTGGCAGACGTACTCCTGCAAAAGGGGCAGCCAGGGCTCGATGTAGCCCGTCAGGAAGCCCCCCAGGATCACGTCGCAGTCCAGAGCCATGTGGATGTTGCAGATGCCGATGGCCAGGTGCCGGAGCATATCCCCCCACAGGGCCTGACAGGCCGGGTCCCGCTGCTCCGCCTTGCGGAAGAACTCCTCCGCCGTATAGCCCTCGTCGTGGATGCGCCGGACGGAGCAGTAGGCCTCCAGGCACCCCCGGCGGCCGCAGCTGCACTTGAGCCCGCCGGGCTCCACGCACATGTGGCCGAACTCCCCGCTGCGCTGGGCCGCGCCGGTGTACAGGGCGTCGCCGATGAAGATGGCGCCGCCCACGCCGCCTTCCAGGGACAGATAGGCCATGTTTGGCTGGTGGTCCCGGATGAACCACTCCGCGTGGCCGCCGCAGTTGGCGTCGTTGTCGATGTGGACCGGGTAGGGGAGATTATCATACATGCGCTCCAGGGGCACGTCCCGCAGTCCCAGGGTGGGGGCGAACAGCAGGCGGCGGCTGTCGGCGGACAGTACCCCCGGTATGGCGATCCCTACCCCCAGCAACCGGCTCCGGTCCACCTGGTTTTCATCCAAAAACCGCTCCAGCTCATCCCGGACCACGTCCGCGCTGTCCGGCGCGGGCTGAAAGGGGATGGTCTTGTAGGCCAGCTGCCGCAGCCGCAGGTCCGTCACCGCCAGACGCATATAATCGTCCATCACCGATAGCCCCACCGCCAGCCGGGCCTCCGGCACGATAGCCAGGCCCTGAGCGCTCCGGCCCCCGGTGGCCTGCCGCTGGCCTGAGTAGCTCACCAGCCCCATGTCCATCAGCTCGTTCAGATTCTGGTACACCGTGGGCATGCTGAGCCCCAGGGCCCGGGCCAGGTCCTGTTTGGCGCAGAAATCCCGGTTTTTGTGCAGGTATCGGTAGATGCGCCCCCGGGCCGTCCGGCGGGGGAGATGGGCGCTGTCGTCCATATTACCGCCTCCTGTGCGCTCTGTGGTGAAAATGCCAGGCGGACAGGCCGTCCGCCCATAAGTAAACTATAGCAGGGAAATGGACCGAAAGTCAACGGTTATTTCCAAAATGTGGAAGAAAATACCCCCACTTTTATAAAATTAGTTACTATAAGAAAAACAAGCGATAGCAATCTAGCCAAAAAATGGGCGCAAAAACACGATAAACTAACGAAATTGTGGTATGTGATACGAAATTGCATTGACAAACGCGGTCAAGATATATAAAATTAGGCTATGGAAGTGGAGCGCTTCCCAACATATCCCACAAGGGAAATTTTTGTTAAGGAGAAAAGCAATGAAAAAGGTCATTTCCATTCTGCTGGCTCTGTGCATGGTGCTGAGCCTGTGCTCTTTCGCCCTGGCGGACGAGGAGACCAAGACCGTGGGCATCGCCATGCCCACCAAGTCCCTGGAGCGGTGGAACCGCGACGGCGAGTATCTGCAGAAGCAGTTCGAGGAAGCCGGCTATGAGGCGAAGCTGGTCTATTCCGACAACGACATCGAGCAGCAGAACAACGACATCGCCAACCTGATCGCCGACGGCGTGGATCTGCTCATCATCTCCGCCATCGACGGCGAGAGCCTGACCCAGACCCTGGCCGACGCCAAGGACGCGGGCATCCCCGTTGTGGCTTACGACCGGCTGATCATGAACACCGACGCCATCAGCTACTATGTTTCCTTCGATAACTACACCGTCGGCGTGCTGCAGGGCCAGTTCGTCATCGACACCCTGGGCCTGGACCTGGAGGACACCTCCACCACCTATAACATCGAGTTCACCGCCGGCGATCCCGCCGACAACAACGCCGGCTTCTTCTTCGGCGGCGCTATGGACACCCTGAAGCCCTACATCGACGCCGGCATCCTGAATGTTCCCTCCGGCAAGACCGAGTTCGAGCAGGTCGCCACTCCCGCCTGGAGCACCGACACCGCTCTGGAGAACATGCAGAACACCCTGGCCTCCTACTACTCCGACGGCACCGTCCTTGACGTGGCCCTGTGCTCCAACGACTCCACCGCTCTGGGCGTTGCCCAGGCCATCGGCTCTGACTACGCCGGCGACAACCAGCCCCTGGTGACCGGTCAGGACGGCGACATCGCCAACCTGCAGAACATCGTGGACGGCAAGCAGACCATGACGGTCTACAAGAACGTCTCCGACGAGGC
>CANRBG010000035.1 GCA_947628805.1 uncultured Oscillospiraceae bacterium
CTTCTGGCTATTTCCTGCCTTTATGCAAAAACGAGCCGTTCTTGTTCCTTGAAAACGGCTCGTTCTTTGACAGACTGAAAGGCCGCTGCGAAGCCTCGCAGCGGCCTTACATTATGCTGTTTTGCTCCGCACCCTTTCCCGTTTTTCATCCCCGACGGCACATGCCTTGTAAAAACACTTCAAAAATACCTTCTCCACCATGGTCCGGTGCAGAAGATCGATGGTCAGGCATACGGCGAACACCGTCAGGATCTTTCCAAGCGCGTGAAGATACGGCGCACTGAGATAGTCCGTGTTGGGTCACACCGCCAGATTCCGGCGGTTATCATAGGTGGTCTTCCCGTGCACGTAAAGCCTGATATACGCACCGGTCAGATACATCACCAAAAAATAGTCCACATTGCTGAACGCCCAGGCGTGCATCGTAATCGTGGGCACCACAGGCCAGACCACATACAGGATCAGCAGCAGCCGCTTATATGTCTTCTGGTCCATGGAGCGGATGAACGCGTTCACAAAGGGTACGAACGGATAAAAGACAAGGTAGTACACCAAAAACCAATTGCCACGGAAAAAGGGCAAAAACGCGTTCACCGCTTCCCCCCAGGGAAAAAAGGGGCGGCCGCCTACCAGCACAAGGGCCAGCCATATGGTCAGGGAATAGAACACCATCTCCGCCATCACCGGGTCGATGCGTCTATAGTGATCCTCCGCCTTTTGCTCCACCATGTAAAACCCGGAGATCAGTATAAAAATGGAGCAGGACAGCCGCCCGAACAGCCCCAGGCACTGCACGAACACAGCGCCCGGCGTCAGCGTTTCGGCCGTAAAAGGCGCGCAGCCCCCCGTGCGAACAGTAGTGGTGAGCGATGATCAAAAAGATGCATATGATCCGCAGCAGCTCCAGGCTGGCGTTTCGCTCGTGCTTTTATTCCACGCTAAGACGCCTCTTTTCTCTCTGACTGACGGCCTGGCAAACGCGCCCCAAAAGCCGTTACAGCAGGCTCTTGGGGACGATGTCGTTCTGGGTCTTGAAGATGGAATTGGCCGGGACCACGCCCCGGACCGAGGACAGGGGGTAGATGTTGCTGTCCGGTCCCACCACCGTGCCGGGATTGAGCACGCTGCCGCAGCCTACCTCCACCCGGTCGCCGATCATGGCCCCCACCTTCTTCCGGCCGGTGGGGATCTCCTCTTTCCCATTATGGATGACTACCAGCTTCTTGTCGCTCTTCACGTTGCTGGTCAGGCTGGCCGCGCCCATGTGGGACTTGTAGCCCAAAATGGAGTCGCCCACGTAATTGTAATGGGGCACCTGGACGTTGTCGAATAAAATGACGTTTTTCAGCTCCGTCGAGTTGCCCACCACGCAGTTGGCCCCCACCAGGGCGTTGCCCCGGATAAAGGCGCACTGGCGCACCTCCGTGCCGGGCCCGATGATGCAGGGGCCCTTGATGTAGGCCGTGGCGAACACGGTGGCGTCTCTGGCGATCCACACGTCCTCCGCCGGGTGATCGTACTGGTCCGCCGGCAGGGTGGGCCCCAGGGCCAGGATAAAATCGCCGATGCCGGCCAGGGCCTCCCAGGGGTATTCCGTTTTCTCCAGCAGCGGCGCCGCCGCCGTATGGGAAAGATCGTAAAGCTCGCTCGTTTTCATCTTTTGCGCACCTCCACCAACAGGCCCTGTTTGTCCATGGCGTTGATGATCCGGTCCACGCACTGCTCACACAATGCCGGCGTGGACGCCTCCGCCATGACCCGCAGCACCGGTTCCGTGCCGCTCTTTCTAAGCAGCACACGGCCGTCCGTGCCCAGCTCCGCCTCCACCGCAGCCACCTCCGCCTGGACGGCGGCGTCCGCCAGAGCGGTCTCTTTATCCGTCACCACCACGTTTTTCAGCACCTGCGGATACATGGTCACGGGCTTGGCCAGGCTGGACAGGGGCAGGTTGGTCTGGACCATCACCCGCATGACCATGATGGCGGTGATGAGTCCATCCCCGGAGCGTGCGTACTTGCGGAAGATGATGTGGCCGGACTGCTCGCCGCCGATCAGGTGGTTGTTGGCCTTCATGTTCTCGTACACGTACCGGTCCCCCACGGCGGTCTTTTCATAGCCGATGCCGGCGGCGTCCAGGGCCTTGTACAGACCCAGATTGCTCATGACCGTGGTCACCACGGTGTTGCCGGGCAGAACACCCTGGTTTTTCATGAACTTGGCGCAGATGTACATGATCTTGTCGCCATTGACCACCTCGCCCCGCTCGTCCACGGCCAGGCACCGGTCCCCGTCGCCGTCAAAGGCGAAGCCGCAGTCCACCCGGCTCTCCCGGACGAACTCCTGCAGCTGCTCGATGTGAGTGGAGCCGCAGCCCCGGTTGATGTTCACCCCGTCGGGCCGGTCGTTGATCACCAAAACCTTGGCACCCAAGGCGGTGAAAACGGCCCGGGCGATCATCCAGGTGCTGCCGTTGGCGCAGTCCAGGGCAATGGTGCGGTTCTCAAAGGGGCAGTCGGCGATGGCCGTCAGGCGGCCTATGTACCGGTTGCGGCCGGAGTAGAAGTCCACGGTGCAGCCGATCTGGTCCCGGGTAGCGTAGGGCAGCTCCGGGATCTGGCCGTCGATGTATTGCTCGATGGCGTCCTGGAGCTCGTCGTCCATCTTCTCCCCCTCGCCGTTCAAGAGCTTGATGCCGTTGTCGTAGAAGGGGTTGTGGCTGGCGGAGATCATCACGCCGCAGTCAAAGCCCTCGCTGCGGGTGATATAGGCCACGCAGGGGGTGGTGGTCACATGCAGCAGATAGGCGTCCGCCCCGGAGGATACGATGCCCGCGGCCAGGGCGTTTTCATACATGTAGCTGCTACGGCGGGTATCCTTGCCGATGACGATCTTGGCTTTGTGGTCCCGGCTGTAGTACCAACCCAGGTACCGGCCGATCTGAAAAGCGTGGACCGGGTCCAGGTCCACATTGGCTTCGCCCCGGAAACCGTCCGTTCCGAAGTATTTACCCATATCTTTTCTCCTCTTTCATTGATATCGCCCGCTCATAAAAACGGACTCGGCACGGCATACTATTGCCATGCTGATAGTAATACTATTCCATTCCGCGGTCATATATGCCGCGCTGGTGATATTTATGCGGCTCATGGGGAAGCGGCAGCTGGGTGAGCTGGAGCCGTCGGAGCTGATCGTTACGATCCTGATCTCCGAGGTGTCCGCCACCCCCATCGTGGACCCCAAAAAGCCCCTGTACTACGGCCTGGTCCCGGCGATCACGCTTTTCGCGCTGGAGCTGGCGCTGTCCCTGCTCATGGCCCGGAGCGTAAAGTTCCGGGGGTTTCTGGCCGGAAAGCCCGCCCTTCTCATCCGCCACGGCCGGATCGACCAAAAGCAGATGCGCCGCAACCGCTTCACCCCGGACGAGCTGGCCGAAGCTCTGCGCACCCAGGGAGCCCTGGATCTGAACGAGGTGGAGTACGCCATCTTGGAGACCGACGGCCAGCTGAACGTGATCATGACCCCCGGCAGCCGGCCGGTCACCGCCGCCCAGATGAACATCCCTGTCCAGGACGCGGGCTATCCCGTTATCGTGATCAACGAGGGCCGGGTGCTGACGAATAACCTGAAAATATTGGGCAAGGACGAGAAGTGGCTGGAAAAATACCTCCGCAGCCAAAAGCTGTCCTCCCCCAAGGATGTATATATGATGACGGCGGACATGGCCGGGGGGATATTTCTGGCCCCCAAGGATAAACCGTGAAACCTTACGCCTCCTTGGTCTTGTCCCCCAAGAGCTTTGTAAGCTCTTCCATAAAGGTGTTGATATCCTTGAACTGGCGGTAGACGCTGGCAAAGCGGACATAGGATACCTCGTCCACGTTCTTCAGCTGCTCCATCACCATGTCGCCGATCTCCGCGCTGGTGATCTCCCGCTCCAGAGCGCTCTGCAGCTCGGTCTCGATGTCGTCGGCGATGGACTCGATCCTGTCCAGAGGCACCGTGCGCTTTTCGCAGGCCCGGACCATGGAGTTGATGAGCTTCACCTTGTCGAAGGTCTGGCGGCTGCCGTCGCGCTTGACCACCACAAGGGGCATCCGCTCCACTTTTTCATAGGTGGTGAACCGCTTGCCGCACATCAGGCACTCCCGGCGGCGGCGGATGGTGCTGCCCTCATCCGCGGGGCGGGAGTCGATGACCTTGCTCTCGGCGTAGCCGCAATAGGGACATTTCATGTATGCTTTCCTCCCAATATGAACAATTACGTATAAAGATTTACATAATATTATATCATACCCTTTCTGAAAATGCTACAAAAACTTGTTTAAAGCAATAAATTTCAAGTTACATAATACGAAAAAACGCCGGAATGCCCCGGCGGTTTGAAATATCTTCCAATTTTGCCGTATACTGTGCCTTGAAACCGCCCGCCACGCCGGGTAAAATGGGTGCATGAAAGCGTTTTTACATAGCTTCAAAAAAATATCCGTCCTGGGGCTGCTGGGGGTGCGCGTCGTGCTGGGGATGTGCTGCCTGATGGTATTCGCGGCCTTTGTGCTGTGTCTTTTCGCCGGTGAGCCCGGTGTGGGGAGCTTTCACGCCTACCGGCTGGCCCAGGCCATGGCGGAGGCCCCGGCCGGGGTACTGCTGCTGGCGGGCATCGGGTTGATGATCATAGAAGATCCTGCCGCGAAGAAATGATCCGCTCCAGCTCCTCCCGGCTGGACAGGGCGTTCAGCATGTCCAGCAGGGCGTTGGCGGTGAGCTTTTCCGGCAGGTCCAGGGCCTTTTTCACCGCCGCACGCCGTTTCGCGCTGTCCGGCCGGCCGGCCAGGCCCAGCCCGTACATCTCCGCCTTGGTGATGGGCGGAGCGCTCTCCCCCGCCCCGGCGGTATCCTCGTCCAAGACCGTGACGCCGGCGGCCCGCAGGGCCCGCTCCAGCATGGCCGGGCTCATGCCCTCCACTCCCAGAAGCCCCTCCTTGGAGGGGCTTTTTTTGCGCCGCTCCTTGCCGGGCACGTCGGGGATATAGGCGTGCTTGACAAGCTTGGGATCAATGGCCCCCCGGAGGAAGTTCCGGATCAGAAACCCGCCCCCGTCGCTGTCGGTCAGGATTACCAAACCCCGCTTTTCCGCCAGCCGGCGCAGCAGCTCCAGCTTCTCCCGGTCAGAGAATACGCCGAAGCCCGCGGTATCCACGATCACCGTGTCCACCACGTTGGCAAGCGCGGCCCGATCGTAGCGGCCCTCCACCGCTATGGCCTCCCGGATGCGGATCATGTCCGGTCCATGGCCAGGCGCAAAATGAGCTCTTTCAGCAGCGCCTCCGGCTCCCCGCCGGTGTCTTTCATGGCGTAGTCGCACTGGGCGCAGCAGCTCACCGCCCGGCCCAGACGCTCCGCCGAAAACCGCCGGCAGGCGCTCTTCAAAAGCTGCAGCGGGTAGCTCTTGCCGGTCAGTTCCGGCACACAGGCGGTGATATACGCCTCTCCCTGGCCGCTGTCGGCGGCCACCCGGGCCACGTACAGCCGGCGGAATTGCTCGCTGATCATGGCGATCTGCTTCTGGGGCGGCTCGTCCTTGTCCGCCAGCAGGTCCGCCAAGAGCCTGGCCGCCTCGTCATACCGGCCCGCGCCCAGGGCGTCGGTCAGGTTGAAAATGGTGGTCTCCGGGGCCTTTTTCGCCACCGCGTCGATGTCGGCGCGGGTGATGTCCTTTTGCGCGGCATAGCCCGCGATCTTCAATATCTCGGGAATGAGGGTATTCATCCGGTCCCCGCAGACCCAGATGAGATAGCTGGCCGTGGGCGGGTCGATACTCTTGCCCAGGTCCTCCGCCCGGCGGACGACCCAGCGGATCAGCGCCCCCTCCCCGGGGCTGGTGAAGACCAGGTCCTGCCCGGCCTTTTTCATGGCTTTCACCGCCCCCAGCCGGGCGTCCGGGGCATAACCCGGGGAGAAGATGAAAGCCACCGTGGCCCAGTCCGGCACATCTGTCAAAAAGGCTTTCAGGGCCTCCTGGTCATAGGCAGAGGTCTTGTTCACGTCAAAGTCCCGGACCTCCGTCAATGTCCTCTCGCCCATGAAGGGCATGGCCTCCACGCTCTGGCGCAGGGCGGCCAGGTCCAGACCGGGCCCCTGGATGCGGTGGTAGTTGAAAGCCTCGGTCCCCTCCTCCAGGCAGAGCTTTTTCAGCTCCGCCAGGTAGCTGTCCCGCAGATAATCCTCGTCGCCCCGGAGGATGTATATCCGGCCAGGGCCGTTCTGCCGCAGGGCTTTCAGCTCCGCGCCGTAGTCCATCGTCTTTTTATCCTGTTTCGCCATCGTCGTCCTCCCCCAGGTCGATGACCACGGTCCCCTGTTCATCCGTCCGCAGGACCGTATCACAGTATGTCTCCAGCCGGTCCATTACGTTGGGGGCCGGCAGGCCGTAAGGGTTGTATCCCACGCTGACCACCGCCGTCTCCGGCTGGGCCGCCAGCAGAAACAGCGGGCTGGACCCAGACCGGGACCCGTGGTGGCCCGCCACCAGGATGTCCACATCGGGCACCGCCCAGTCCTCCAAAAGCGCCATCTCCGCCTCCCGGCCCGCGTCGCCCATGATGAGCACCTGCTTCTGGCCCATCTGGGCCAGCGCCACGATCCCCCGCTCGTTCATGTCGCTCTCGCCCATGGGCAGCATAAGATCCAACTCCATGCCGCCCACGGATACATGCTCCTCCTGGCCCAGCAGCGTCACCGGCACCCCCTGCCGCTCCGCGGCGGCTAAAACCTCGTCCCGCTGCCAGTCGGTGTCGTCCGCGCCGGCGGGCAGCACCAGCCGGCCCACGTTCGTCCGGTACAGCAGCGTCTCCACGCCGTTGGCGTGGTCCGCGTGCAGGTGGGTCAGCACCAGCATATCCACCCGGGTCTTGCCGATGCCCAAAAGATAGTTGGCGGCCACGTCCCCCGCGCTGGACCAGCCGCTGCCGCCACAGTCCACCACCACGGCCGCCTGGCTGTTGGCCAGCACCACGCACTCGCCCTGTCCCACGTCCAGCACGGCCACCTGGCCCTCCCCGGTCCGGATGGACAGCTTGCCCCAGATCAGCGTCAGGGCCAGCGCCGCTGCCGCCGCGCACACGGGCACGTACAGCCGGATGTGCCTGCCCCGCTTGCGCAGGGCGGACCACAATGCGAACAGCACGTATACCCCCGCCAGCCACAGCCAGGTCCGGGGCCTGTCCATGGCGAGGCTCGCCACCGGCAGACCGGCCACGGTCCGGTACACCCACATGCAAAACCGTACCGCCCAGCCGAGAACGCCCGCCGCCGCGGTAGCCGGCGCCGGGAAAAACGCACCCAGGGCGCATACCACCAGGCTCCCGGCAAACACGCACTCCACCACGAAAAGCGTCAGCAGGTTCGCTATCAGGGACCACAGGGGCATCTGCCCGAAGTAGGCCGCCGACAGGGGCACGGAAAAGGCCGTGGCGCTGATGGTGCAGGCCACGTTGCCCGCCATATACGCCACCGGCTTTTTGTCCATAGGCAGACGGGCCTCCATCCACCGCATGATCCGGGGCAGCAGATACACCAGCCCCGCCATGCACGCGAAGCTCAGCTGCAGTCCCACCCCGCCGATGGTCATGGGATTGACCAGCAGCAATAGCAGCAGCGCCGCCCCCAGGCTGGTGGTCCCGTCTGGCTCTCGGCGGACCACCGGGGCCGTCAGATACAGCGCCTGCATCACCGCCGCCCGGACCACCGACGCCCGGCAGCCCGCCATCAGCGTGTACAGGCCGATCAGCGGCAGGCACAGTATGCTCGACCGCCGGCCCTTGCCCAGCAGAAGCCGCAAAAAGGCCACCAGCACGAACATGTGCATCCCACTGACCGCCACGATGTGCATCACCCCGGCGGTGCGCATGGCGGTGTAATTTTCCGTGTCCTCTTCCAGCTCCAGGGTGTTGCCCGTCAGCAGGCCCTTGACGAAGGGCGCCGTGTCGGGCTCGAACAGCTCCTCGCACAGCCCCTCCACCTTATGGCTCAGCCGCTGGGGAAAATAGGCCCAGGGATGGGCCGTCCGGCCGGCGACGGTCAGGGTGTCCTGTTGTATGTAGCCCAGGAGGTTTTGGTTCTGGGCGGTATAGACCCGGCTGCGGGCCCCCTGGCGGGTGACGGCAGAGGTGACCTTTATCTGAACGTCAATGATATCCCCCGGCTCCAGCTCCGGCAAGGTCCCGTCGTACATATACAGCAGGGCTTTCTCCCTGGGCGCCCCGTCCCGGACCCGGACCTCCACCCGCTCGTAATCCTCATGCCGCTCCACATAGTCACGCACAGTGGCGGAGATCGTGACAGTCTCCCCCACCAGAGCCTCGGATGGGCCGATATGGATGTGGTAGTGTCCCCACCAGGCCAAAAGGCCCACGGCGGCGGACAGGCACAGCGTCAGAGCCTTGGCCCGGCGGATCCGGTCCCGCAGCAGGGGCGCGCTCAGCGCCAAAACGGCAAGAGCCGCCGCGTAGAGCGGCAGCTCCTCCCTTTTCAGCACATATTCCGCCAGGCCCGCTGCCACGGCAAAGCCCAGCGACGCCCATGCCAGCTTGCGCACGTCAGCCCATCTGGCCGGACAGGCGCTTGCCGCCCAGGATGTGGAAATGCAGGTGAGGCACGGTCTGGCCCCCGTCGGGACCCACGTTGGACACCACCCGCCAGCCATTCTCCAGGCCCTCGTCCGCCGCGATCCGGGCGATCACGGTAAAGATGTGGGCCACAAGGCCGGCGTTGTCGGCGCTCACCGCCGCGCAGGAGGGGACGTGGGTCTTGGGCACTACCAGGATATGGGTGGGCGCCTGGGGATTGATGTCCCGAAAGGCGTAGCAGACCTCATCCTCATAGACCTTGTCGGAGGGGATGTCCCCTTGGATGATCTTGCAGAAAAGACAGTCCGGATCGTAGTTTTGCACCTTGCTCATGGCGTTCTCTCCTCCCGAATCTTACAGTCCCAGCTTTTTCGCTACGAAATCGTCCACCACCGCCAGGGCGTTGTCGGTCTTGAGCACGTCGGAGCCGCCGCCCATGGCGGACTCCGGCTTGCCGCCGCCCTTGCCGCCGGTGACGGCGGAGACCTCCCGGACAAGCTCCCCGGCCTTCACGCCGGCTTTCACCGCCGCCGCGCCGCAGACCGCCAGGAACGTGACCTTCTCCCCGTTGTCGGCGGCCAGCACCGCCACGATGTTGTCGGCCTTGTCCCGGAGGATATCGCCCATCTGGCGCAGACGGGCCGCGTCCGCGTCGGGCACGGTGGCGGTGAGCACCCGCAGACCGCCTACCTCCCGGGTGCCGAACAGCAGCCGCTCGGTCTCGCCGGAGGTCTCCCGGGCCTTCATCTTCTCCACGGTCTGGTGCAGGCCCTTCAGCTCGCCCATGATGGCCTCGGCCCGGCTCTCCAGCTCGGTGGGACGCACCTTCAGCGCCGCCGCGGCCTGGTTCAGCCGCTCCTGGAGCCGGCGCATCCCCGCCAGGGACGCCTTGCCGGTGACGGCCTCGATGCGCCGCACGCCGCTGGCCACGGAAAACTCGCTGATGATATGGAACACGCCCACCTTGGCGGTGTTGTCCAAGTGGGTGCCGCCGCAGAACTCCACGCTGTAGCCGCCGCCCATGTCCACCACCCGGACGGTATCGCCGTATTTCTCGCTGAACAGCGCGATGGCCCCGCGCTTTTTGGCCTCTTCAATGGGCAGCACGTCCGTGCGGACATCATATCCCTCCAGCACGGCGTCGTTGACCATATCCTCCACCTGGGTCAGTTCCTCCGCCGTCATGGCGGAGAAGTGGGTGAAGTCGAAGCGCAGCCGATCCGGCTCCACCAGGGAGCCCGCCTGGTGGACGTGCTCGCCCAGCACGGTCCGCAGGGCCTTGTCCAGCAGGTGGGTGGCGGAGTGGGCCCGCATGACCGCCTTGCGCCGGTCCGTGTTGATGGATGCGCTCACCGCGTCGCCCAGCTTCAGCGTGCCGGCGGTCACCTTGCCGTAATGCATGTACTTGCCGCCCTTGTTCTTCTGCACGTCGGTGACGGCAAAGGTCATGTTCCCGTCCCCGGCGGTGAGCGTGCCGTGGTCGGCCACCTGGCCGCCCATCTCCGCGTAGAAGGGGGTCTTGTCCAGCACCACGATGCCCTCCACACCGGTCATAAGCTCTTCGGCCTGCTCGTTCTCTACCACCAGGGCGACAACCTTCGCCCCGTCGATGGCGGTGTGGTCGTAGCCCACGAATTCGGTCTCCGGGACCTCCTTGCCGAACTCCACGCCGGCCCAGCCCAGGTCGCCCAGGGCCTCCCGGGCCTTCCGGGCCCGCTGGCGCTGTTCCTCCATGAGAGCCTGGAAGCCGGCCTCGTCCACGGTCATGCCCTCCTCCTCCGCCATGTCGGCGGTCAGGTCCAGGGGGAAGCCGTATGTGTCGTAGAGCTTGAAAGCGTCCGCGCCGGAGAAGGTGGTCTCGCCCCGGTCCTTGTGGCCCGCCAGCATCTCGCCGAAGATGCGCATGCCGCCGTCGATGGTCCGGGCGAAATTCTCCTCCTCCACCCGGATCACCTTGGTGATGTAATCCTGCCGCTCCCGCAGGTCGGGGTAGTGGCCCTCGTTCTCGTGGACCACCATGTCCACGATCTTGTAGAGGAACGGCTCGTTCACCCCCAGCAGCTTCCCGTGGCGGGCGGCCCGGCGCAGCAGCCGGCGCAGCACATAGCCCCGGCCCTCGTTGGAGGGCAGCACCCCGTCGCAGATCATCATGACGGAGGCCCGGATGTGGTCGGTGATGACCCGCAGGGACACGTCCATCTTATGGCTCTGGCCGTAGGTGGCGCCGGTGAGCTTGGAGACCTCGTTGGTGATGTTCATGACCGTGTCCACGTCGAACAGGCTGTCCACGTCCTGGCACACCACCGCCAGCCGCTCCAGGCCCATGCCGGTGTCGATGTTCTTCTGCTTCAGCTCGGTGTAGTTGTCGTTGCCGTCGTTGTCGAACTGGGAGAAGACCACGTTCCAGACCTCCATGTACCGGTCGCAGTCGCAGCCCACGGTGCAGGTGGGTTTGCCGCAGCCGTACTTGGGGCCCCGGTCGTAGTAGATCTCGGAGCAGGGGCCGCAGGGGCCGGAGCCGTGCTCCCAGAAGTTGTCCTCCTTGCCGAATTTGAAGATACGCTCGGCGGGGATGCCGATGTCCTCGTTCCAGATGCGGAACGCCTCGTCGTCGGCGGGGGTGGTCTCGTTGCCGGCGAACACGGAGGGATAGAGCCTATCCGGATCCAGGCCCACCCAGTCGGGACTGGTCAAAAACTCCCAGGCCCAGGGGATGGCCTCCTTTTTAAAGTAATCCCCGAAAGAGAAGTTGCCCAGCATCTCGAAGTAGGTGCCGTGGCGGGCGGTCTTGCCGATGTTCTCGATATCGCCGGTACGGATGCATTTCTGGCAGGTGCAGACCCGGTGGCGGGGCGGCTCCTGCTCTCCGGTAAAGTAGGGCTTCATGGGGGCCATGCCGGAGTTGATGAGCAAAAGGCTGGCGTCGTTTTGGGGGATCAGGGAAAAGCTGGGCAGGCGCAGATGGCCCTTGGTCTCAAAAAAGGCCAGAAACATCTCGCGCAGTTCGTTCACACCGTACTTCTTTTTCATTTTTGTACCTCTTTATGCTGAATTGCTCGCTTAGTAGGGATTGGCTTGGGCAAAGGCCTGCTGTTCCTCCAGCGTGGCGAAGAACGAAGACACGCCGTCCACGGAGTACCAGTAGTAGTAGCCCGTATCGGCGGGGTTGGCCACGGCCTGGATGGCGGCCAGGCCCGGGCTGCAGATGGGCCCGGGAGGCAGTCCCTGGTAGAGATAGGTGTTATAGGGACTGTCGATGGCCAGATCCTCCTCCGTAAAGTCGAAGGTATTGGTGCCCTTGATGAAGTTTATGGTACTGTCCAGGCCAAGGGGCATACCAGCGGCCAGACGGTTATAGATCACCGACGCCATCTGCTCCCGCTCGTTCTCCGCGCCGCCGGCCTCCTTCTCGATCAGAGAGGCCATGATGATGCCCTGCCGGAGCGACAGGCCCCGGGCGGCGATGTTGTTTTTGATCTCGTCCGTCAGCTTGCTCTGGAAGTTGTTCAAAAACCGGGACAGACACACGTCCGGATCCTCGCCCTGATAGAACTCGTAGGTATCCGGGAACAGGAAGCCCTCCAGCCGGGACGCGTCGCCCAGGGGGACCTCCGCCAGGAAATCGTAGGGGAAGTCGAAGTTGGCCGCCGTTTCGTACAGGTCCTCCTTCTTGCACACGAATTCCTGCTCCAGAAGCGTGAAGATCTGCTCCATGGAGAAGCCCTCCGGGAAAGTCACGCGGGTGACCTCCTGGCTGTCGGAGCCGAACTGCATCTTGGTGACAAGAGAGCGGTAATCCTGGGTAGTCCGCAGATCATAGGTGCCAGGGTCGATCTTGATGTTGGCGTGGGAGACGGCCGCGAAGACCTTGAAAAGCCACTTGTACTCGATGATCCCGCCGTTTTTCAGCGCGTCGGCCACCTGGTCGATGTCAACTTTAATTGGCACCTCTACAGGATCGCCGTTCTCATCCTCCCGGGTGACGGTGGTGGGCATATCCCCCTCCGGCTCGTAAGGATAGATGGTGACGATGGCGCTGGCGTCCTCCTTGTTCAGGGCCAGCACGTCCACCGCGCACATCCAGGCGAAGCAGGCCAACACGATGCTCACGCTGATCACGAACAGCGCGTACAGTATCCCGCCGCCGATGCCGATGCGGCCGTAGCGGCGGAAGCGGATGGGCAGATAGTCCCGGGCCTCCGGCAGATCCTCCGGGTCGGAGTAATCCACCTCGTCCAGCTCAGAGTCGTAGACCAGCATCTGGCCGCCTTTCAGGTCCCGTCCAATGACAGGCGTGGCCCGGACCACCATCTCCTGCAGGTCCTCGTCCTCCCTTTTCTTTCCGCGGCCGGGTCTCTCTTCCCCGTCGGGTGCCCGGCCCCCTTTCCTGACGGGGAGCAGGCCTTTCGCCTTGGCAAAAACGCCGCGCACCCGATCGGCGGCGGGCGTCTTTCCGGCAGGCTCCTCGATCCAGGCAGGTCCCTCCGCGGGATCAATCCCGGCCATACCCCCATCGGCAGGCTCCGCGTCGGGTGCATAGTACGCCGCCGCTGCGGCCTCAGGCTCTTCCTCAGGAACAGGTCCCTCCTCGGGCATTGGCTCCTCCTGAGGCACGAACTCCTCCTGGGGTGCGAACTCGTCCTCAGGCGCAGGCTCCTCCCGGGGTGCGAACTCGTCCTCAGGCACGGGCTCCTCCCGGGGTGCGAACTCGTCCTCAGGCACAGGCTCCTCCCGGGGTGCGAACTCGTCCTCAGGCACAGGCTCCTCCCGGGGTGCGAACTCGTCCTCAGGCGCAGGCCTCTTCCGGAAGGCCAGATCGTCAAAGGACATCTGGTCCATGTCCTCCCGGCGATCACCTTTTCTGTTCTTTCTAGCCATGAAAAAAGCTCCTTACAATATCTATCGTCACGCCAAAAGGCTCAGCATCATAGTATGACCTGGATGAAAACGCGCCGACCGCTTCCGCGCTGCGGCGGTCACGCAGTTCATAGTGCGGGGAAAGGGACTAAAAATGTTTTACAATAATTCTTATAGCTGGCTCTGGCTCATCATCATCCTGATCCTCCTGTTCTCCGTCGCCGGCGGTTACGGCTGCGGCTGCGGCTGCAACGACAACAACAACGGCTGCGGCTGTGGCTGCGGCTGCGGCAACTAAGCCGACAGGCCAACAAAAAAAGAGAACGTCAAATCACTCCCGGGGCTCGTCAGAGCCCCGTTTTTTTATTTTCTCGGCCAGCACCGCCAGCACGAAGGCCGGCAGACAGAGCATACGCCGAAAACGTCCCGGCTGGCGCAGGAGCCTGTACAGCCACTCCAGACGCAGGCGGATCCACATCTCCGGCGCCCGCTTCACCCGGCCCGCCAACACGTCCAGACTCCCGCCCAGACCCGCCATCAGGCCCACGTCCGCCAGCTTATCCCGGTTTTCCGCCATCCATATCTCCTGCCTGGGCGAGCCCAGACATACCATCAAAAAGTCCGGCGACGCGGCGCGAATATCCGCCGCCACCACGGCGTTTTCGCCCTCGTCAAAATAGCCGTCCCGGTACCCGCACACGGTGACCGCCGGGAATTTGCGCCGGATGGCCTCCGCGGCGTCCTCCGCCACTCCGGGCCGGCCTCCCAGCAGGTACAGCCGCCCCCGGAACCGTGCCAGCAGAGCCAGCAAAAAATCATAGCCCGCCACCCGTTCCGGCACCGGACAGCCCAGCGCCCGGCTGGCCCACACGACGCCCACGCCGTCCGCCAGTGTCAGGTCCGCTCCTGCGACAGCGGCGCGCAGCGCGGCGTTTTTGCGGCAGTTCCACACGATCTCCGGATTGGGCGTGCACACATACGCTCCCCTGCCGGCGGCCGTCAGCTCCAGCGCCCGATCCACGGCCTGGTCCAGGCTCACGCCGTCAAAGCGGACGCCCAGGACCCGCGAGCTCATAGCTGGGAGAACACCTGTCCGATGTTGCCCCGGACGATCAGGTCCGCCTCGCTGTCCCGGGGGGTGACGCCCCGATTCACCAGCGCCAGCTTATGGCCCTGGTAGTAGTTGATCAGCCCCGCCGCCGGGTACACGTTCAGGCTGGTGCCGCCGATGATGAGCATATCGGCCCGGCGGATGTGCTCTACGCTCCGCTGGAGGATGTCCTGGTCCAGGGGCTCCTCGTACAGCACCACGTCCGGCCGGACAACGCCGCCGCACTCGCACCGGGGCACGCCGGCGCCCTCGTTGATGAACGAGACGGGGTACTTCTTCCCGCACCGGGCGCAGTAGCAGCGCAATGTGGAGCCGTGCAGCTCCAGCACCTCCCTGCTGCCGGCGGCCTGGTGGAGGCCGTCGATGTTCTGGGTGAGCACCGCTTTCAGCTTCCCCTCCCGCTCCATCCGGGCCAGCCACAGATGGGCCGGGTTGGGCTTGGCGTCCCGGACTACCAGCTTCTCCCGGTAGAACCGGTAGAACTCCGCCGGGTCCCGCTCGAAAAAGCTGTGGGACAGTATGGTCTCCGGAGGATAGGCCCATTTCTGGTTATACAGCCCGTCCACGCTGCGGAAATCGGGTATGCCGCTCTCCGTGGATACCCCCGCGCCGCCGAAAAACACGATGTACTCGCTCTCGTCCACCCATTGGCGCAGCTTCGTGACAGCCTGGTCCATATACGCTCCTCCCTGATGTACTGTTCCCATATTTTGGTCCCGCTAAATCAATTTATTATAATATAGCCGCGTCGTTTTTTCAATAAAAAGAAACGCGCGCCGGGAAAAAACCGTTACGGCGGCGTTTTCCGGCGGGCGGCGACCCTCTCCTATCCCGCGCCCGGACTACCGCGTTTTGACATATCCGCCAGAATCTCCCGTGAAATGAGATGGAAAATATCCCTTTTCGACAAATCGCTTCAAACCGATTAAAAACGCAAAGTTTTGGTTTGAAAAAAAGCCGCGAACAGTATATTATTAGGGGTAGCGATCAAACACACAATCTGTAGCGAGGAGTGATTCGTACTTATGTTTGAGAATCTGTTCTGGATCGGCTTCGCGGGTGCGGCCATCGCTCTCATCTTCGCCTGGCTTCAGAGGAACAAGGTCATGAAGGCCTCTGAGGGCAACGAGAAGATGGTGAAGCTGGCTTCCGCCATCCGGGAAGGCGCCAACGCCTACCTGAAGGCCCAGTACACCACCGTGGCCAAGGTGTTCTGCGTGGTGTTCGTGATCCTGGTGGTCATCGCTTTCGCCTCCAACGGCCAGATGATCCCCAAGGTGACGCCCATCGCGTACCTGACCGGCGGCATCTGGTCCGTGCTGGCGGGCTTCATCGGCATGAAGATCGCCACCAACGCCAACGCCCGTACCGCCAACGCGGCCAGTCAGAGCCTGAACAAGGGCCTGAACATCGCCTTCTCCGCCGGCTCCGTCATGGGCTTCGTGGTGGTTGGCCTGGGTCTGCTGGACATCACCATCTGGTTCTTCGTGCTGAAATACGGCCTGCGCATGACCGAGCCCCATGAGATCGCCAACATCATGGTCATGAACGGCATGGGCGCTTCCTTCGTGGCCCTGTTCGCCCGTGTGGGCGGCGGTATCTACACCAAGGCCGCCGACGTGGGCGCGGACCTGGTGGGCAAGGTGGAGGCCGGTATCCCCGAGGACGACCCCCGCAACCCCGCCACCATCGCCGATAACGTGGGCGACAACGTGGGCGACGTGGCCGGCATGGGCGCGGACCTGTTCGAGAGCTATGTTGGCTCCATCGTCGCCACCTTCGCGCTGGCCGGCACCGCCGGCTACGGCTGGTCCGGCATGTTCCTGCCCCTGGCCCTGGCCGTGGTGGGTATCGCCTGCTCCCTGATCGGCTCCTTCCTGGTCAAGACCAAGGAAGACGCCACCCAGATGAGCCTTCTGAAGAGCCTGCGCACCGGCACCTACACCGCCGCCATCCTGAGCGCGGTACTGGCCTGCCCCCTGTGCTACTTCGTGCTGGGTACCGCCGGCCACTGGCTGGGCGTGTATGTCGCTATCCTGGCGGGCCTGATCGGCGGCTGCGCCATCGGCTACTTCACCGAGTATTATACCTCTGACAACTACAAGCCCACCCAGGAGCTGGCCGCGGCCTCCGAGACCGGTTCTGCCACCATCATCATCGGCGGCATCTCCCTGGGCCTGAAGAGCACCATGACCTCTATCCTGATCGTGGGCGCGGCCGTTCTGGTCAGCTACTTCGCCGCCGGTGGCTCCACCGCCATCATGGGCGAGGGCGGCGCTTTCTCCGCGGCTTTCAACCAGGGCCTGTACGGCGTGGGCATCGCCGGCGTGGGCATGCTGTCCACCCTGGGCATCACCCTGGCTACCGACGCTTACGGCCCCGTGGCCGACAACGCCGGCGGTATCGCCGAGATGAGCGGTCTGCCCGAAGAGGTCCGTGAGCGCACCGACGCGCTGGACTCCCTGGGCAACACCACCGCCGCCACCGGCAAGGGCTTCGCCATTGGCTCCGCCTCCCTGACCGCTCTGGCTCTGCTTGTGGACTACGTCAACATGGCCCAGAGCAAGACCACCGAGGCTCTCAACTTCACCCTGACCAGCCCCACCGTTCTCGTGGGCATGTTCGTGGGCGCGATGCTGACCTTCGTGTTCTCCGCCTTCACCATGAGCGCGGTGCAGAAGGCCGCTCAGTCCATCGTCGTGGAGGTCCGCCGGCAGTTCCACGAGATCGCCGGCATCATGGAATACAAGGCCGACCCCGACTACTCCCGCTGCGTGGAGCTGTGCACCAAGGGCGCCCTGCATGAGATGGTGGTGCCCGCGCTGCTGGCCGTGATCGTCCCCATCGCCACCGGCCTGGTCCTGGGCCCCACGGGCGTTGTGGGTCTGCTGGGCGGCGTGTCCGTCACCGGCTTCGCCATGGCGGTGTTCATGTCTAACGCCGGTGGCGCCTGGGACAACGCCAAGAAGTACATCGAGCGCGGCAACCACGGCGGCAAGGGCTCTGAGCAGCACAAGGCGGCCGTTGTGGGCGACACCGTGGGCGACCCCTTCAAGGACACCTCCGGCCCCAGCCTGAACATCCTGATCAAGCTCTGCTCCACCGTATCCATCATGTTCTGCGGCCTGGTAGCGGCGTTCAACCTGATCAAGTTCTTTTAATTGAAACTGCTCGGCGGAAGTGGATCCCGCCGGCAGGAAGTCAAGACACACGCATTAAGCCCCGGCTCCTTGGAGCCGGGGCTTCAGTCTGTCAAAGAATGAGCCGTATTCAAGGGGTGAGAACGGCCCGTGTTTGCATAAAGGCGTGAAATAGCCAG
>CANRBG010000036.1 GCA_947628805.1 uncultured Oscillospiraceae bacterium
CTTCTGGCTATTTCACGCCTTTATGCAAACACGGGCCGTTCTCACCCCTTGAATACGGCTCATTCTTTGACAGACTGTCAGCCCGCAAACGTGAACGCCCCCATCCATCGGATGGGGGCGTTCACGTTTGCGGGCTGCAGCCTTCTCGTTTGAATGCGATGCATTCAAACGACTCATTGCCCGCTGTCGTAGAAGATCTTCTCGTCCGGCAGGACCAGGCCCAGCTTATCCCGGGCGATGTCCTCGATGGTCTTGTCGTCGTAGCGGTGGTCGATGGCGTATTGCAGAGCGGCGTTTGTCTCCTGGATCTGCTCCACTTCCTTGCGCAGTTCGGCCTCCGTCTCGTTGGCGTCCGATACTCTTGTCCGCATATTCATCAGGGCGATACAGGCGTACGCGATCAGCCCGATCACCACCACCAGCGTCAGCCAGCTTGCCCGGCGAAGCTTCATGGCCCCGGCCTCCTTTCCGTTTACGGAGGGTCTGTTTCCAATGTGTAACTATTATTGTAAACCTTTTCCGGCCGTTTGAAAAGACCTTTTTTGCGTATTTTTTGAAAAAGTCCGCTCCCCGGCGGAAAGGCGCGGCCAAAAGGGCGGCCATTTTGCCGGCCCAGGCCCACATCCTGCCGCAGGCGGGCCGGGTCACCGGGGACACGCCGGCCCGCCACAGGACCAGGCCCGACAGGGTGATCAGGGTCATATAGAGCCGTAGCCGGCCCTCCAGGCTGGCCATGCCCCCCAGAAACAGCGCGGCGATCACCACACAGGCAAAAAGCCCGTCCCCGGCCCAGGCGGGCAGACGGAGCTTATCCCGTGCGCCGCCCAGCAGGTCGTACAAAAGCCCCAGACCCGCCCCCAGCAGCAAAAACCAGCCGGACTGGACCAGCTGTGTAAGAGCCGGCAGGGCCATTATTTCAGCAGCCGGGACCAGAAACCGCCCCGGCCTTCCATGTCGCTGTATTCCAGGCTCTGGACCTGACCGGAAATGGTCAGCTCTCCCGCGGTCTTTTCCAGCTTCTCCACCTTCAGACCCTGGCCCCGGACGTACAGCAGGCCCTTCACCGTCTGCACGGCCACCTCGCCTTCGTCGAAGCTCTCCACCTCCTGCACGCCGGTCACCCATAGCCGCCGGCGTTCGTCCAGCGTCAGCTTATGGGGCTGGGGCGCCCCCTTGCTCTCCTCATAGGCCATGAAAAAACCTCCCATATCCTTTTTACAAGAATATGGGAGGTCCTTTTAGAATATTCGCAAAGCCTCGCAGAGTTTGGCTCCGCATGCAGACGACATCAGCATAGCTTCGCGCCGGCGGGGATGTCGTCGCTGACCATGAGCAGGTTCAGCTTTTCCTCCCCCTTTTCCTTGTGGACGGCGGAGATCAGCATGCCGTTGGAGGCAAGGCCCATCATCTTCCGGGGAGGCAGGTTCACGATGGCCACCAGGGTCTTGCCCACCAGATCCTGGGGCTTATACCACTTGGCGATGCCGGACAGGATCTGCCGGTCGGTTCCGGTGCCGTCGTCCAGGGTGAAGCAAAGGAGCTTTTCGCTCTTTTTCACCGGCTGGCAGTCCTTCACCTTCACGGCACGGAAATCGCTCTTGCAGAACGTGTCGAAGTCCACCTGCTCCGGGGTTTGGGGCTCCAGCTCGATGGCCGGCGCCGCCGGGGCCTGCAGCTTGGCAAGCTCCGCCAGCTCCTTTTCCATGTCGATGCGGGGGAACAGGTTCTCGCCCTTCACCGGGGCGGCGGTATCGGACAGCCCGCCCCAGACCGCCGCGCTGTCCCAGGTGCGGGCGTCGTTGTCCGCGCCGATCTGGGCGAACAGCTTGTCCATGCTCTCCGGCATGAACGGCGTCAGCAAAGTGCCGCAGATGCGGGTGGCCTCCAACAAATTATAGAGCACATGGGCCAGCCGGGGGCCGTTTTGGTCCATATCCTTGGCCAGGGCCCAGGGGGCGTTCTCATCGATATACTTGTTGGCCCGCTGGATGACCTTGAAGACCTCTTCCAGGGCGTTTTGGAACTGGAACGCCTCCATCTCCGCCTCGTACCGGTCCCGGAGGCCGGAGGCCATGGCGACAAGGTCCCTGTCCGCCTCCGTGGGCTGGGCCCATTTATCGCTGCCGGCGGGAAGATGGCCGCCGAAGTACTTGCCCACCATGGCGGTGGTCCGGCTGACCAGGTTGCCCAGGTCGTTGGCCAGGTCCACGTTGATGGTGCCGATCAGGGCCTCGTTGGAGAAATTGCCGTCGGAGCCAAAGGGGAACGAGCGCAGCAGGAAAAACCGCAGCGCGTCCACCCCGTACCGCTCTGCCAGCAGGTAGGGGTCCACCACATTGCCCACGCTCTTGCTCATCTTGCCCCCGTCCAGCAGCAGCCAGCCGTGGCCGTAGACCTTTTTCGGCAGGGGCAGGCCCATGCTCATGAGCATGGCCGGCCAGATGATGGAGTGGAAGCGGACGATCTCCTTGCCAACGAAGTGTACGTCGGCGGGCCAGTATTTGTCGTAATCGTCATAGGCGTCGTTGTCAAAGCCCAGGGCGGTGATGTAGTTCGACAGCGCGTCGATCCACACGTACACCACATGGCCCGGGTCGAAGTCCACCGGGATGCCCCAGGTGAAGCTGGTCCGGGACACGCACAGGTCCTCCAGACCGGGCTTGATGAAGTTGTTGACCATCTCATGGACCCGACTGCGGGGCTGGAGGAAATCGGTATTTTCCAGCAGGTCCTGCACCCGGTCGGCGTACTTGCTCAGCCGGAAGAAGTATGCTTCCTCTTCCGCGTCCACCACGTCCCGGCCGCACTCGGGGCACTTGCCGTCCACCAGCTGGCTCTCGGTCCAGAAGCTCTCGCAGGGCTTGCAGTATTTGCCCACGTACTTGCCCTTGTAGATGTCGCCGTTGTCGTACATCCGGCGGAAGATCCGCTGGATGGACTTGACGTGATATGCGTCCGTGGTGCGGATGAAGCGGTCGTTGGAGATGTTCATGAGCTTCCACAGATCCAGCACGCCCCGGGGACCGGTGACGATCCTGTCCACGAACTGCTGGGGGGTGACCCCCGCCTCCCGGGCCTTGTCCTCGATCTTCTGGCCATGCTCGTCGGTGCCGGTCAGAAACATCACGTCGTAGCCGCAAAGCCGCTTATAGCGGGCCATGGCGTCGGTGGCCACGGTGCAGTAGGCGTGGCCGATGTGCAGCTTGTCGGACGGATAGTAGATCGGCGTGGTGATGTAGAATTTCCCTTTACGCATGACTGTCTCCTAAGAAGTGAATTATTGTTCAGCCGTAGACCTCTTCCGTGGGTGGGATGGCGGGGTCGGTGATGGGCTCTTCAAACTGTTCGTCGACGACGGGGGGCGCTACGGTCCCATCCGTCGCCGCCACCTCCTGGGCCGGGGCCTCCTGGGCGGCTTTCTCCGCGGCCTTTCTGGCGGCGATGACCTCCTCCCGGTCATAGCAGCTGTAGGCCTCCTTCTGGGAGCTGATCAGATTGCCGTTGGCGTCGTATACGTTCCGGTAGGAGTTGGCGTAATAGTGCTCGGAGTCCTCCCAGGTCTCGTTGGTCATCTCCACGTAAGAGCCGTCCACGTCGGTGCCCATGATGCGGATGGTCAGATAACCGTCCGCCACCCAGGCCTCGATCTTGATGGGGTAGGTCCGGGAGTTGACGAACTTGAAGTCCGGCCAGCCCCAGCTGACCGTGGCGTCCAGGCCCCGGGGCAGGTAGGCCACCACGAACTGGTGGCACCACCGCTCGGTGATGGACAGGTTGGCTTTCAGCGCGCAGTAGTACAGGGTGGAGCTTCCCTGGCAGATGCCGCCGCCGATGCTCTCCACATGCTCGCCGTTGGAAAAGGCCCCGGCGGACTGATAGCCCTTGGCCTCGGTCCGCTGGCCCAGGCAGGCGTTGTAGTCGAATTCCTCCCCTGGCTGGAGAACGACGCCGTTCATGGACGCCGCCGCCAGGGTGATGTTATTGATCCGGGCGGAGGTGGACCCGGCCAGGGAGGTGCTCTTTTCCGCCAGCACATCCGCGAAGAGGGTGGCCCGCACCTGCTCGGCGGTGACCTCCGGCTCGTCGAAGACCAGGGGGATGGTCACGGTCTCGCCCTCGGCGGCCTCGTTCCAGAGCTGGGCGGCCTGGTCCTTGTCGAAGCTCACGCCGGTCACAGCGTCCACTACGGTGTTGGCCGCCTCGTCGAAGTAGGCGTCCGCGGGCTCCACGTAAACCTTATCATATATCAGTTGGAGAAACTCGTCAACATCTCTTGCCTGATCCTGGCTGCCCTCCACTGTGCCGGCCGCCGGCATCTCATAGTCGATGGTCCCGTAATCCTCCGCCTCAAAGGCCGTCTGGATCATCTCCGTGACCGCCGCGGTATCCACGCAGGTGGTGCCGGAATTCTTCTTGACGGAGATCTGCTCCGGGCTGATCTGCACGTTGGTGACCCGCAGCTTCGCGTCTACTTCCTCCGCCACGGGCTGGACCAGCCCCGCGATGATCTGATCGTCGATGACGGTCTCGGCCTGATCCACCGCCATGTCCACGGGCTCGGTCTTGCAGGTGCGGTAGGCCATCAGGTTAGACAGCATGCTGCCGCCCCGGCCGTAGCTATAAGCCGCCCGGGCCAGATCCGTGCCGTCGGAGGGCTTCAGACCCAGCTGCTGGGCGGTGACGGTCACGCTCTCGCCGGTAGGGAAATTCACCGTCACGGCCGCGTTGTCATATCGGCCCGGGTCGTCGCCCAGGGCCGCCGCCGCCTCGCCCATGGTCATGCCGCCCACGTACACGCCGTTGACGGACACATTGGGATAGATGGTGGTCAGCTGGGACACACGGTTGGCGTAGGTAAAGCCCACCGCCAGCACGATCACCGCCGCCACCATCACCACCGCGATGGGGATCAGCACCTTCAGCCACACCCCCGACACGCCGGACCGGGGCGCGGCCTGGCTCTGCTGGGCCGCCGCCCGGGTCCGCCGGGAGGGGCTTATCCCGCCCTGGATATGCTGTCCCTGGGACCGGTATTGCTCGTTGCGCTCGTCCATGCGCCTGACCTCCTCTTTCGCTCTCTCATATACGCAGGCCGCCGCTCCCGGACGCGCCGGTGAGCTCGCCTACGCCCATCTCCAAACTCTCCTCGATCCAGGGGTTGCCGCTGATGCGGTGCTCCGCCTGGGCCTCCCACAGGGAGCCGATCAGTATGTTCGACAGCAAAAAGCCCTGGGGGGTGAAACACCACCGGCCGTCGAATTTCTTCGTCCAGCCGTCCTTTTCGTACTCCTGCAGCAACGCCTCGATGGGGGCGAAGTCGCTGCGGTAGATTCTGTGATACTCCTCTTGGGAGATGCCCTTGCTGCGGCGCATGCCCAGCATCAGGTACTCCGACGCCCGGTCCAGCTCGTCCAGCTTCTCATACTCGTCCAGGATGCTCTCCCCGCCGGTGACGCCCTTGATGTAGGCGTTCAGGTCCCGGACGAAGCTGAAGCGGGTATTGCCCATACAGGAATGGGCCCCGGGGCCGAAGCCCAGGTAATCCTGCAGGTCCCAGTATTTCATGTTGTGTTTGCACATCTTGCCTCGCCGGGCGAAGTTAGACACCTCGTACTGCTGATAGCCGTAGTGCATCAGCGTCTCCACGGTGTAAAGGTACATATCCGCCTGCTCGTCGTCGGTGGGGATAACGGGGCTGTCCTTGTACTGGTCGTACATGGGCGTGCCCTCCTCCAGCTTCAGGCCGTAGCAGCTCAGGTGGTCCGGCTCCAGATCCAGGGCCTTTGCCAGGGTCTCGGCCCAGTCGGCCTTGGTCTGGTTGGGAAGCCCGTAAATGAGGTCCACGCTCAGATTGCCGAAACCCGCCGCCCGGATCAGCTTCACCGCATTTTTCACCTGGGTAAAGTTGTGCCGGCGGCCGATGATCTTCAAAAGGTCGTCGCTGGCGGATTGGACTCCCAGGGAGATGCGGTTGACGCCCTCCTTTTTCATCAAGGCCAGATCGTGCCGCGACACGCTGTCCGGGTTGCACTCCACCGTGACCTCCGCGCTCTTGAGCACCTTCCCCGCCCGTTTCAGAGCGTTGAAGATCTCCATCAGCCGCTTGGCCCCGTAATAGCTGGGAGTGCCGCCGCCGAAATAGACAGAGTCGATATAGTACGGCGACATGGCGCTCTCCGCCTCCTTGATGTGGCGCAGCAGCGCGTCCTGGTACTTGCCCATGCGCTTGCCGCACCCCGCCAGGGAGTAAAAGTCACAGTACCCGCACTTGGAGGCGCAGAAAGGTATGTGGATGTATATCCCAAGATGTTTGTCAGCCATTTGTGCTCATTCCAAACGTCGTTTTATTGTTTTACGCCTGACCGTTTTCCTCCGGCTCCGGCAGAAAATCCGCCTTGGTGAAGCGGACCAGGTCCTCCTTGGAGGGAGCCTCCATGGCCGCCACCCGGTTGGCCTGGCGGACCACCATGTCCTCGAACTGGTTGCGCACGTCCCGGCCGTTGCCAAAATTCTCGTCCCGGTCCCGGTACAGGCCCGTGAAGAATTCCTTGGAATAGGCCTCCGCCTCTTCGTCCAGCTCGTAGCCGTTTTTCTTGCACTGCAGGTGGAAGATGGCGTTCAGCTCGTCCCCGTCGTAATCCTCGAAGAAGATGTACTTGTTGAACCGGCTCTCCAGACCCGGATTGGAGCTCAAAAACTTCTCCATGGGGCCCGTATAGCCCGCCACGATCACCACCAGCTCGTCCCGGTGGTCCTCCATGGCCTTCAGCACTGTCTCGATGGCCTCCCGGCCGAAGTCGTTCTCCCCGCCGCTGGCAAGAGAGTATGCCTCGTCGATGAACAGCACCCCGCCCAGGGCGGAGGATATGACCTCCTGGGTCTTGATGGCCGTCTGGCCCACATAGCCCGCCACCAGGCCGGACCGGTCTACCTCGATGAGCTGGCCCTTGCTGAGGGCCCCGATGGCGGCGTACAGCCCCCCTATGAGCCGGGCCACGGTGGTCTTGCCGGTGCCGGGATTGCCCATGAACACCATGTGCAGGCTCAAAGGCGGCACGGGCAGGCCCGCGTCCTTCCGGAGCTGACGGACCTTTACCAGGTTCATCATACTCTTGACGTCCTTTTTCACCTGTTCCAGGCCCACCAGGCCGTCCAGCTCCGCCATGAGCTGGTCCAGGTCCGGCTTTTCCGGGGTCCGCTCCGCCGGGGCGGCCTTGTCCCCCGCCGGTCCCTGGGTGGGGCCGGTCTGGCCCGCCGCCCGGGGCGGGTTCTTGTCCAGGAACGAGGGCTCCGCGCTGGTGACGAAATCCGCCGCCCGCAGGCCCGGCTTGCCCTTTTTCACCCCCGCGCTGTCGCACAGGGCAGACAGCTTGTCCGCGCACTCGGTAATGTACTCCGCCTCGGCGTAGGTCACGTCGTCGTCCACCGCCGCCAGACAGAGAAGAATGTTGGTCAGCATCCGGATGAACACCCGGGAGCAGTCGGTGTTCCTTTGCACGTCCTGCTCCGTCAGGGACCAGAAAAACAGCGGCGGCAGAAAAGCGGTCTGCTTGCTGACCGCCGTGGTCAGGGCCCACAAAAGCCACTTGGGCTGGGGCCGGCCCTTGGAATACAGGGCGTTCACCGCTTCGGCGTGGTCCTCTGTAAGGCACGCGCTGCGGGAGAAAAGCTGCAGGGCGCAGGACACGCAGAAATCGTCCATCTGCCCCGCCAGACCCCGTCCCGCGATCCGGTAAAAGGCCTCCGTGTTGGCCACGTACGTCTTGTGCAGCTCCTCCGGAGACCGCTTCCACTGGGTGGGCATGGGCCCCGCCCCCTTTCCGACCGCTTCCGCTTCTTGTCCGCCGTATCATACGGTGTAAAATATATTATATTACAAAAATTACAAAAAACAAGTAGAAATAACAAAAAAATTACAAAAAATATGGAAAACCTGGTGGATGCAGGAAACCCCGGCTCAGCGAGCCGGGGTTTCGGTAGATTTTCGTCATTTTCCGACGGTCTTGCCGTGGAAAATGACCGTGCGCAGGGACAGGTCGGGGCCCAAGACCACGATGTTGGCGGTCTTGCCCACATCCAGGCTGCCGTACCGGTCGTAGATGCCCAGGGCCTTGGCGGGGTTCACCGCCGCTGCGGTGACGGCGGTGTGCAGGTCGATGCCGAAGCCCACGGCCCGGACCATGCCGCCCATCAGGTCGGTGATGGACCCGGCGATGGTGCCGTCCGCCAGGGTGGCCAGGGGACCTTTCACGAAGATGTCCTGACCGCCCAGCTCATACTGGCCGTCGGGCATACCGCAGGCCCGCAGAGAGTCGCTGATGATGATGACCCGGTCCTTGCCGAACAGCTTGAAAACGGCCCGGATGACGGCGGGATGGATGTGGATCCCGTCACAGATCAGCTCCACCCGGCAGTCGGAGTCCGACGCGGCCCCCACAGGGCCGGGCTCCCGGTGGGCGAAGGGATTCATGGCGTTGAAGAGGTGGGTGGCCTGCTTCGCGCCCGCGTCGAAGGCCGCCAGGGCCTGGTCATAGTTGCAGGCCGTGTGGGCCACGCTGACGGTGACCTCTCCTTTCACCTTCCGGATGAAGTCCAGGGCCCCCGGGGCCTCCGGAGCCAGGCTCACCAGCTTGACGAGCCCGCCGGACAGCTCTTTCAGCCGCAGCAGCAGCGCCGGGTCCGGGTCCCGTATCCAGGCGCCGTTCTGGGCGCCCTTCTTGGCCTGGGACAGGAACGGTCCCTCCAGATTGACTCCCACCAGGTCAGATCCGGAGACGGAGCGCTTTTTATGCTCCGCCGCGGTCCGGCAGATCTTCTCCAGCTGGGGCACGTCCAATGTCATGCCAGCCGGGCAGAACTGGGTCACGCCCCGGCTCAGCTCATAGTCGGCCATGGTCTGCAGGCCGGCGGGATCCCCGTCGGAGAAGTCCGCGCCCATGCAGCCGTGGAAGTGCAGGTCCGTAAGACCCGGGATGATCCAGCAACCGGTCAGATCCACCGTCTCTCCCTGGCTGTTGGGGACGATGCTCTCCCCTTCCAGGCACACATCCCGGAGCACAAAGCCCTTCTGCGGGTCGAATACCCGTCCGCCTGTCAGCCGCATACCGCCGCTCCCGTCTCCAGCAGGCCCGCCAGGGCAGCCTGGTCGCCTACCAGTATCACGTCCGGGTGCAGCTGCAAAATAGAGGCGGGTACCCGGGGGGTGATGGGCCCGGCGAAGGCGGCCTTCACGGCGGCGGTCTTGTCCGCGCCGCTGACCACCATCAGGACCCTCTTCGCACGCATAATAGCGCCCACGCCCATGGTCAGGGCCTTTTTGGGCACCTCGTCCCGGTCGGCAAAGAACCGGGCGTTGGCGTTGATGGTGGAGTCGGTCAGCTCCACCACATGGGTGGGCGCGATGAAGGCGTCCGCCGGCTCGTTGAAGCCGATGTGGCCGTTGTGGCCCATGCCCAGCAGCTGCATGTCCGCCGGGCCCAGCTCGGCCAGCAGCGCCTCGTACCGGCGGCATTCCGCCTCCAGGTCAGGGGCCTTGCCGTTGGGCACATGGGTGTTGGCCTTGTCGATGTTGATGTGGTCAAAGAGGTTCTTGTTCATGAAATAGCGGTAGCTCTGGTCGTGGGTCCCGTCCAGCCCCGCGTACTCGTCCAGATTCGCGGTCCGGACACGGGAGAAGTCCAGATCCCCCGCCGCGCAGCCGGCGGCCAGCTCTCTGTAGAGCCCAACCGGCGTGGAGCCGGTGGCCAGGCCCAGCAGGCAGTCGGGCTTGGCGATGACCTGGGCTGCCATGACGGCCGCCGCCCGGCGGCTCATGGCCTCGTAATCATTGGTAACATAGATCTGCATATTTCTATCATCCTTTCACCGCACCCATGGTGATACCTTGGGTGAAGAATTTTTGGAACACCAGGAACACCGTCACGATCGGCACGGCTCCCAGCGCGGCCCCGGCCATCAGCAGGCCATAGTTCGTGGCGAACTCCGCCTGCAGTGTGGCGATGCCCAGGGAGATAGTCAGATTGGCCCGGGACTGGAGCATGATGAGCTGCAGGAAATAGTCGTTCCACGTGTTGATGAAGGTGAAGATAGCCAGCGCGCCGAAGGCGGGCTTGATGATGGGACACACCACCCGCAGGAACGTGCGGACCTCCCCCGCCCCGTCGATGCGGGCCGCCTCCAGGATCTCCGTGGGGACCGTCTCGGAAAACTGCTTCATCAAAAATACGCCGAAGGGCCAGCCCACCGTGGGCAGGATCACGGCCCAAAGCGTGTCCGCCAGCTTCAGCCGCGCCATGATCCGCACCAGCGGCACCAGCACCACCTGCTTGGGCAGCGCCATGGCGCAGATGATCAGGCTGAACACCACGGCCCGGCCGTAAAACCGCTTTTTCGCCAGCACGTACCCCGCCATGGAGGCGGTGACGCACACCAGGATCATGCTGCAAAGGGAGATGAACACCGTGTTGAACATCCAGTTCCCCGCCGGGTTTCTGAACAGCTTCTGGAAGTTCTCCAGCGTGGGATGCAGCGGGAACCACTCCGGCGGCAGCTTGATGGCTACGTTCTGCCGTTTCAGGGAGCCTGTCAATATCCAGTAAAAGGGAAAGATGAACGTGAAGGCGATCACCGCCAGCAGCAGGATCGAGATAAATCTATAAAATGTGATCTTTCTGCTTTTCATGCTTCCGCCCTCCTCAATACGAGACATCCTTGCTCATCACCTTGAACTGGATGGCGCTCAAAATGGCGATGACGATGGCAAGGATGACGCCCATGGAGTTGGCATAGCCGTATTTGTACAGCGAGAACGCGTTTTGATAGAGGTAATACATCACCGTGTTGGTGCTGCCCGACGGTCCGCCGGAGGTGAGAAGCTGGATCAGCGAGAAGCACTGGAAGGTGTTGATGGTGGTGATGACTACGATATAGAGGGTGGTGGGCATGATCTGGGGCCACTTGATCCGCCAGAACACCTGCATATTGTTGGCCCCGTCCACCTGGGCCGCTTCCACCAGGGACTGGTCCACGTTGCCCAGTGCCGCCACGTACAGCACGATGGGCTGGCCCACATAGGTGGTGAACATGATGGTTATGATGCACCAGATGGCAAAGCGCGTGTCGCCCAGGAAGCGGATGTTCCTGTCGATGAGGCCCACCGCCTTCAGCAGATAGTTGAGGATGCCGCTGTAGCCGTCGAACATCCAACGCCAGACCACCACCACCGCCACGGTGCCCGTGACCACCGGCAGATAGAACACGCACCGGAAAAAGGAACACCAGCCCGGCTTCATCTTGTAGATCACGGAGCTGACCCACAGGGAAAACAGCGTGACCGAGGGGACCGTGACTACCACCAGGAAGAACGTGTTCCCCATGGAGCGCAGAAATACACTGTCATGAAACAGGTCCTTATAGTTTTTCAGACCGACGAACGTCTCCTTGGAGACGGGATTTTTCATAGTATAATTGAACATGCTGGTCACAACGCCCATGATCATGGGCAGGACCACGAAGGCCGCGAAGAAGCACAGGGCCGGCAGCATGAACAGATAGGCCGTCAGCGTCTCGCGCCGCTTGAGCGCGTGGCTGCCGCCGGGGATAGCGGGAGCGTTATTCCGAGCCATACATATCCTCCCTTCTCTGAAAATGAAACCGCCTCCCCGCCTGCGCGGGGAGGCGGCCTTCATTAAAACTGCATATAAGGCAACCGCCTGATATAATAGACGCCGTTAACCGGCCATGCCGGCGTTGGAAGCCTCCACCGCGGCGTCGGCAAGCTCCGTCACGTCACCGCCGTCAGTGATCCGCTGCAGCATGTCGAACCACTGAGCGCGCATATTCGCAAAGCCGTCCATCGTGTTGTAGTACGGCCCGTACATCTTCGTGAACTCCGCCAGCAGCTCCTTCTCCGCGTCCCCCGGATACAGGTTCCCCATGCTCGTCTTGACCGGGAACGCGCCCGTCCGCACCACGTTGTCCTCGCTGTCGCAGATCCACTTGATGAATTCCTTCGCCGCCTCGGCCTTCGCCTCGTCCCCGTTGTCGAACACGCAGAACCCGTTCACCAGGTACTCCAGCTCCGCCTTGCCGTCGTCAGACGGGAACGGCAGCGAGATCGGCGTCACGCCGTTCTCCTCCATCGTCGCGGCGTTGTTCCCCGCAGCCGACGTGCCCCAGCAAAGCTCGAAGCTCGTCTGCCCAGCCACGAACAGCTCTATGCTCTGGCCGCCGTTGTACTCTACGCCGTTGCCCAGCCAGCCCTTGTCAAGCCATTCCTGCGCCTTCTCCAGTCCCTTTATCATCTCCGGGCTGTTGAACGTGTACTTCTCCATGTCCGCCACGCTGCCGCTGTACAGGTTCGCGATCAATGCTCTCGTTCCCTGGTCGCCGCCCTGGCCGTTGCAGAACAGCACGCCCGGGTTATATCCTGCCTCGTACAGCGCCTCCAGCGCCTTCTCGAAGTCCTCCGTCGTCCAGGAGCGGTCCCCTTCCAGGTTCACATACTCCATCGCGCCGGCGTCCTCCCACATCTCCTCGTTGATCGCCATGTAGAACGGAGAAGCAGAGATCGGGTACATGTAATACGTCCCGTCTCCCTGGCAGCTCGTCAGCAGAGCCTCGTTGTCCACGTCCTTCACGAACTCATCCGTGAACATATCGTCCAGCGGCACCAGCTTCCCGTTCTTGCCGTACTCGATGATGCGCCCAGGCGCGTCAAACAGCACGTCGGCCGCCGTTCCGCTCTCGATCGCCGTCGTGATCTTGTCGCTGGCCGTCGTGAAGTCGATGGTCTCTACCCGGACCGTGATCCCAGGATGGCTCTCGTTGAATTCCTCTACCAGCTTCTCCTCATAAGTACCCGCGGGATCGTCCGCGTCCTGGATGAACGTGGGCGGCGCCCACCACAGAAGCTCCACTTCCTCCTCGGGCTCCTCCTCGGCGGCGGGGGCCTTCGTATCAGCGGCTTCTTTCTTTGTGGACTTCTCAGACGCGCCGGCGATATCCTCCTCCAGCTCGTCGATGGCCTTCTGCAGCTCGTCGCTCTCGTCGGCGGGCTCCTCCTCCGCAGGCTCGTCCTCGTCTACCGCGGCGGCCGCAGCCTCGATGGCGGCGGCGGCAACGGCCTCGCCGGCCTCCTCGGCCAGCTCGTCAACAGCTTCCTCCAGCTCGTCGGCAGGCTCTTCCACGATACCCAGCTCCGCGTTGGAAGCCTCCACCGCGGCGTCGGCAAGCTCCGTCACATCACCGCCGTCGGTGATCCGCTGCAGCATGTCAAACCACTGGGCGCGCATGTTCGCAAAGCCGTCCATCGTGTTGTAGTACGGCCCGTACATCTTCGTGAACTCCGCCAGCAGCTCCTTCTCCGCGTCCCCCGGATACAGGTTCCCCATGCTCGTCTTGACCGGGAACGCGCCCGTCCGCACCACGTTGTCCTCGCTGTCGCAGATCCACTTGATGAATTCCTTCGCCGCCTCGGCCTTCGCCTCGTCCCCGTTGTCGAACACGCAGAACCCGTTCACCAGGTACTCCAGCTCCGCCTTGCCGTCGTCAGACGGGAACGGCAGCGAGATCGGCGTCACGCCGTTCTCTTCCATCGTCGCCGCGTTGTTCCCCGCAGCCGACGTGCCCCAGCAAAGCTCGAAGCTCGTCTGGCCAGCCACGAACAGCTCTATGCTCTGGCCGCCGTTGTACTCTACGCCGTTGCCCAGCCAGCCCTTGTCCAGCCATTCCTGCGCCTTCTCCAGCCCCTGGATCATCTCCGGGCTGTTGAACGTGTACTTCTCCAGATCCGCTACGCTCCCGCTGTACAGGTTCGCTATGAACGCTCTCGTTCCCTGGTCGCCGCCCTGGCCGTTGCAGAACAGCACGCCCGGATTGTATCCTGCCTCGTACAGCGCCTCCAGCGCCTTCTCAAAGTCCTCCGTCGTCCAGGAGCGGTCCCCTTCCAGGTTCACATACTCCATCGCGCCGGCGTCCTCCCACATCTCCTCGTTGATCGCCATGTAGAACGGAGACGCCGAGATCGGATACATGTAATATGTCCCGTCGCCCTGGCAGCTCGTCAGCAATGCCTCGTTGTCCACGTCCTTCACAAATTCGTCCGTGAACATATCGTCCAGCGGCACCAGCTTCCCGTTCTTGCCGTACTCGATGATGCGGCCCGGCGCGTCGAACAGCACGTCCGCCGCCGTCCCGCTCTCGATCGCCGTCGTGATCTTGTCGCTGGCCGTCGTGAAGTCGATGGTCTCCACGCGCACCGTGATCCCCGGGTGGCTCTCGTTGAATTCCTCTACCAGCTTCTCTTCATACGTACCGGCGGGATCGTCCGCGTCCTGGATGAACGTGGGCGGCGCCCACCACAGAAGCTCTACCTCTTCCGCAGGCTCTTCCGCAGCTGGTTCTTCTTCCTCAGCCGGTTCTTCCTCCGCCGGCTCTTCCTCCGCCGGTTCCTCCTCAGCGGGTTCCTCGGTGGGTTCCTCCTCGGCAGGTTCCTCGGTGGGTTCTTCTTCCTCAGGCGCCTCCGTGGGTTCCTCTTCCGCCGGTTCCTCGGCGGGCTCTTCCTCGGGGACCTCCGTGGGTTCCTCTTCCGCCGGTTCTTCGGCGGGCTCTTCCTCCGCCGGTTCCTCGGCAGGCTCTTCCGCCGTCTCTTCGGCGGCGGGGGCCGTCTCTTCGGCCTTCTGGCCGCCGCAGGCCGCCAAGCTCAGGATCAGAGCCAGGCTGAGCAGCAGAGCGAGCAACTTCTTCAAGCTCATGGGTGTTCCTCCTTTAAAATGTTAAAACTTGAATAATTTTACCTTGCAAAACGCACACAATGCTAGTTAAATTTTACAATACGTCACAAGCTTTGTCAATAGAACGCCGCACGATTATTTTACAAATTCTTCCCATCGTCTCACTCTGCGGCGGGATACGCCCCCGGACCCTCGCCCAAGAGCTGACCCAGCATGATGTCGCACATGATGAGGCTCCGGGGCAGGTGGAACGGGCCTTTGAAGGTGGAGCCCTTGGTACTGGGCTGGGTGGGCAGACCGTCCCGGCGCAGGTAGCCGTACCACTCCCCGTTTTCCGGGTCGGCGAAGTGCTTTTGGCAGTAATCCACGGTCCTGTCGAACCAGGTCAGGTACTTCTCGTCTTTGGTGTCCCGGTACAGCATCAGCGACGAGATCAGGATCTCGTTGTGGGGCCACCAGAGCTTCATGTCGTGCTCGTAGGCCTCGGGGGGCTTACGCAGGCAGTCGATGAAGTACAAAAGCCCGCCGTATTCCTGATCCCAGCCGGCCTCGATGGCCCAGTTGAAGATGTTTTCCGCCCCGGCATGGAGCTTTTCGTTCCCGGTCCGGTCGGCGTATTCCAGCAAAAACCACACGCACTCGATGTCGTGGCCCGGGTTGACCTTGCGGCCGTCGGTGTACCACAGCTCCGGGTTGCCCTGCATATCCACGCTCTCCAGAGTGCAGCGCAGGTCGGGTTTGACGTGGTAGCGGAAGATGTCCTCCGCACAGGCGGCGGCCCGCTCGTCATACAGAGCGGCGTTGTCCGGGTCCACCCGGCGCATGACGGAGGTGATGTTCAGGTAGATCATGGGATCGGCCAAGGCCCGGCCCCGGCGGGTCTCCGGGATGGTCTTTGGGCCCAGGCCCGTGGGGTCGGCGATGAGGCCCCGGTTCAGCTTCCAGATCAGCTCATAAGCCCGCCGGGCCCGCTCCAGATGCTCCTTTTCCCCGGTGACGCCGTAGTACTCCGCGTTTGCCAGGGCGTAAAATCCCTCCGAGAAGCAGTACCGCCGCTGGCGCAGAGGCTTGCCCTCCGCCGTGACGGTGAAGTACATGCGCCCGTCCGCGTCCGGGTTTATGCAGTGGTCCTCCAAAAAGTCGATGCAGCTTTTCGCCGCGTCCAGCCACGCCTGCCGGACCCCGTACACATGGCACAGATAGGAAAAGGTCCAGCCGCACCGGCCCTGCATCCACACGCTCTTGTCGGTGGAATAGATCTGGCCCGTCCGGTCCAGGCAGGTGTATACCCCGCCGTGCTCGGTGTCCATGCCGTGCTCCAGCCAGAAATCCACGCAGGCGCGCAGCTCCCGCTGTACCCACTGGCGGTATTCGCGCAGTTTCGTCGTCTCCATAGGGCAAGTCTCCCTTCGTAAAATATGATCGGATGGGTCCATGATATTGTCTTTCTCTGTCCGCGTCAAGAAAAATTATTTCACGATACCTCTTGACATTATAGAAAAAACTGTTAGCCTATTGGTATAAAAGTACAAGGGCTTTATGAATTTTCCACAAAAATCCCCAAAGGAGGATGAACCTATGAATCATCACGGCATCGAAGTATCTGTCAAGAACATTCCCCCGCTGGACCCGGGCTTTCTGCCGCTGAACCTGTTCAACGAGGCGTTTTTGAAGACCGCGAAGGAGCCCTTTGACATCGCGGTGGAGCGGGCCTCAGGCCAGATGGCGGTGTACAAGACCCGCATCCACGGGACCCCGGAACGGTTCGACGCGGACGTGTATTACATTGAGCGCATCGTCAAGACCCTGCTGTGGATGAAGGGCGGCTTCAAGGTCTATCTGGCCGGGAACAAGGCCGTCTGCGACGCCATTGCCGCCATCTACGCCGACGGGGGCCGGCAGGATTTCGACTTCCACTTCATGGCCCACGTGTTTGAGCACCCCTTTGAGGTGGTCCGGGTGGACGCGGTCCCCGCCGCCAACGACGCGCCCCAGCGCATCGGCGGGCATATGGACGGCTGCCGCATCGGTTTCGACGCCGGCGGCTCGGACCGGAAAGTCTCCGCCGTGATCGACGGGGAGAGCGTGTACTCCGAAGAGGTGGTCTGGTATCCCAAGATCACCGCCGACCCGGATTATCACTACGAGGGCATCGTCTCCGCTTTGAAGTCCGCGGCGGAGCACCTGCCCCGGGTGGACGCGGTGGGCGTGTCCTCCGCCGGTATCTACATCAACAACCGGACCATGCGGGCCAGCCTGTTTTTGCAGGTGCCCGACGACCTGTTCGACGCCAAGGTCAAGGACATCTACATCCGGGCCATCACCGACACCTTTGGGGACGTGCCCTACGCGGTCATAAACGATGGGGACGTGTCCGCCCTGGCGGGGGTCATGAGCCTGGGCGAGCCCAACGTGCTGGGCATCGCCATGGGCACCAGCGAGGCCGCCGGCTATGTGGACGCGGACGGGTGCATCACCGGGTGGCTGAACGAGCTGGCTTTCGTGCCCGTGGACGCCAGCCCCGCCGCCATGCGGGACGAGTGGAGCGGCGACATCGGCTGCGGCGTCAAGTACTTCTCCCAGGACGGGGTCATCAAGCTGGCCCCCGCCGCGGGCATCGAGCTGGACGAGAGCCTGTCCCCCGCCCAGAAGCTGAAAGAGGTCCAGGCCCTCATGGAGGCGGACGACCCCCGGGCCGTGAAAGTCTATGACTCCATCGGGGTGTATCTGGCCCACGCGCTGGCCTGGTACTATGACCTGTACAAATTCCGCCACGTGCTGCTGCTGGGCCGGGTCATGAGCGGCAAGGGCGGCGACCTGATCCTGGCCCGGTGCAAGGCCGTGCTGGCCGACGAGTACCCCGCCGTGGACCAGGCCATCCGCCCCGCCCTGCCGGACGAGAAGTTCCGCCGGGTGGGCCAGTCCGCCGCCGCCGCCAGCCTGCCGGCCATAGGAGGTTGAACCATGAAAAAACACATCGTCTGCTTTGGCGACTCCAACACCCACGGCTACTGCGCCGATCCCAACGACTGCGCCGACCACGGGGACCGCTTCAACGAGGACGAGCGGTGGCCCTGC
>CANRBG010000037.1 GCA_947628805.1 uncultured Oscillospiraceae bacterium
TCTCCCAGCTGAGCTACGCCCCCATTTTTCCAATATTTACCTATTTTACCCGTTTTGGGATGTGAACCGAATGGTAGCCATTTGAGATACTATTTTCTGCTAACGTCGTACCGAATGTTCTCCCAGCTGAGCTACGCCCCCCTATCGACCGCGAAAGCATTATAACACATTTTCCCGATTTGTAAAGTCCCACTTGATAAAAACCTCCCCTTGGCGTATAATATGTTCCAGAGTTGTACTAGTCGGGGAGCCAGCGGTGCCCTGTACCCGCAATCCGCTATAGCGGGGACGAACTCCTGCCCCAGGATGTTTCGGCGTGTTGTCTGACCGCGATAAGTGGCGTTGACGGCCTGGTCTCGCGCAACGGAGACCTGTGAACCATGTCAGGCGGGGAACCGAGCAGCATTAAGCGGAACTTTCCGTGTGCCGCGAGGTTGCTGGGTCTGAGCCAACTGTCCCGGTTCCGGACATGTCGGGCAGACAAAGGCAGGTGTACAACTCTATTATTGATTTCATCCGCCGCCACGGCGGCGAACGCAAGCGAGGCCAGGATGTATCAGGCTCTTTACCGCAAATGGCGGCCCCGGACCTTTGACGACGTGGTCGGCCAGGAACATATCACCGCTACCTTGAAGCGGCAGGTCCAGACCGGCCGACTCAGCCACGCGTACCTTTTCAGCGGTACCCGGGGCACCGGCAAGACCACCTGCGCCCGGATCCTGGCCCGAGCCGTCAACTGCGAACACCCCGTGGACGGCAACCCCTGCAACCAGTGCGCCGCCTGCCGGGGCATCCTGGACGAGAGCGTCCTGGACGTGGTGGAGATGGACGCCGCCTCCCACAACGGCGTGGACGACGTACGCGCCCTCCGGGACGAGGCCGTGTTCTCCCCCGCCAGCGTGAAGATGCGGGTATACATCATCGATGAGGCCCACGCCCTGTCCTCCTCCAATACGGCCTTCACGGCCCTTTTGAAGATCCTGGAGGAGCCCCCGGAGCATGTGATGTTCATCCTGTGCACCACGGCCCTGCAAAAGATACCTCCCACCATCGTATCCCGCTGCCAGCGGCACAGCTTCACCCGCATCGAGCCGGAGGCCATCGCCGATCGGCTCTCCTACGTGGCCGCTCAGGAGGGCATGACCCTGGAGCCGGAGGCCGCCGCTCTGCTGGCCCGGATGGCCGACGGGGGATTGCGGGACGCCCTGAGCCTTTTGGACCAGTGCGCCGCCTCGGAGCACATCGGCACGGCGGAGGTCCTGTCCGCCATGGGCCTGGCCGGCAGCCGCCGGACCGGGTCGCTGCTGGACGCCGTCGCCGCCGGGGATACGGAAAAGGCCCTGACCGTCTTTGCCCGGCTGTGGCAGGACGGCAAGGAGCCCGCCGGTATATTGGACGAGCTGGGCGGGCTGATGCGGGACGTGCTGCTGCTGCAGGTGGCCCCCAAGGGAGGCGAGAGCCTGCTGTCCGGGATATATGATACAAAGACTCTCAAGCACTTCGCCGGCATCCTGTCCGGAGCCTGGCTCATGGATGGCTTAAAGGCCATCCGGACCTCCGACGTAGGCGGGTCCGATCCCCGCCGGGCGGCGGAGATGTGCCTGGTGAGCCTGTGCGTACCGGAGACCGGCGATACCCTGGCCGGACTGAAAAGCCGGGTGGCCCGGCTGGAGGCCGCCGTGCAAAATGGCGCCGCCGTCCCCACGGCCCCGCTCCTGGCGGAGCCAGCGGTCAAGGCTGAACCGAAACCGGCAGTCAAAACCGCGACGGAACTGGAGGCGGAAGCAGCGCCCTCGGCGGAGGACGACGACCGTCCCCCCTGGTACACCGACGCCGACGCGCCGCCGGCCGAGCCGGACTTCATCCCCGCTCCCCCGATCCCGGAACCGCCGAGGGCCCCGGAGCCCCGGCATGAGGAGCCGCCCCAGGCGGTCCAGGCCCCGGTTTCCCCCGCCGCCGTTCCCGAGGACGGCGCCGTATGGGACGGGCTGGTCAAGCGCATGAACGGCAAGCTGGACATGGGCGCGCTGGCCATGCTCATGACCCCCACCCAGGTGTCCGGGACCCTGTCCGGGGATACCCTGACGGTGGTCTTTGCCACCCCCATCGCCAAGATGATGCTGGATAACCCCGCCAATCAGAGCCTTCTGCAACAGGAGGCCCGGGCCTTGACCGGCCGGGAGATACACGTGGTCTTTTCCGACAAGCCCGCCGGCGGCCCCGCCAAGCCTGACCAGAGCAAGCTGGACGCGCTGAGCCGGTTCGGCAATATCAAATTTGAATAACATATGGACATAGGAGAGTTAATATTATGGCAAGAGGCGGTTCTTTCCGCTCCGGCGGATTCGGCGGCATGAATCAGGCCGCCATGATGAAACAGGCCCAGAAGATGCAGCGGGACCTGATGCAGATGCAGGAAGACCTGGAGCAGCAAACCTACGCCGCCAGCGCGGGCGGCGGCGTGGTCACCGCCACCGTATCCGGCAAGCGGGAGCTGACGGAGCTCACCATCGACCCGGAGGCTGTGGACCCGGAGGACGTGGAAATGCTCCAGGACATGGTGATGGCCGCCGTCAACGAGGCTCTGCGCAAGGCCGAGGAGGCCTCCGCCCAATCCATGAGCCGCCTGACCGGCGGACTGGGCGGGCTGTTCTGAGCGCCGCCGCCTATCTGAAAGGAGGTCCTATACATGGTCTGTCCTAACTGCAAGCACGAGCTCAATCCCCTGGCCAGGGTCTGCCCCACCTGCGGCGCCCCCGTGGCGGGCGCCACCGGCGTGCCGGTGGCCGTGGTCGCCCCTGCCGGCCAGGAGCCGGCGCCCAAAAAGCTGGGCGTCACCGCGGCCCGGGTGTTCACGATCCTGTTCTGCCTGCTGGCCGTGGCGCTGAACGCCATCCTGATCTGGGCTTGGTTTCTGCCCACCGTGGCGGTCAAGAGCCCCAGCGCCACCGACCCCAGCTCCCTGACCCTGCGGTCTATGTTCGAGCTGTGCCACCACGCGGCCCCCTGGCTGACCTTTACCATGATCGGCCTGTGCGTGCTCAACTGCGTCTTCTGCCTGCTGCCCCTTTTCAAGCGGTTTGCCAACAAACGCTGCCGGATGTTGATCCCCAAGCTGCTGACCACAGCCGTCACCGGCTGCTACGCGGCCCCCTTCGTCCGGACCGATATCGTGCCCGGCATCAGCCGGCGCATCGTCGGCCCGGAGGTCCACGCCAACCTGTTCACAGGCGTGTGCCTGGCCCTGTTCGTGCTGCTGTGCGTCATCGCCGGCCTCACCAGCCGCAACCGATATCTGGTCCAGCACAGGAGGGTCGACGCTCTGCGTGAACAGCTCACCGCCCTGGGCGTGACGCCCGACGCGTAAAAGAACATATGCTTACCGGCCCCCTCTGCCAGGGGGCCGGTCTTTTTTGCCAAGAACACCCTTGACAGGCGATTATCATAGTGATATCATTATGATATCACTTCAAGGGGGTGTTTTCATGGAGAACAAGAACATAGAAGAGATCGTGTTGAAGGGCAAGAAACGGGGCATGGCGGTGCTGCTGGGGGTCCTGGCGCTGTACGTGCTGGCGGTGGCCGGCATCATAGGGGCCGCCGCCTCCGGTCTGAGCGGAGCGGCCCTGGGGGCGGTGCTGACGATCTGCGTTGGTTGGTGCGCCCTGGGCTGGATATTGCTGCTGGGCCTGAAGGTCCTGAAGCCCCAGGAGGCCCTGGTGCTGACCCTGTTCGGCAAGTACGTCGGCACCCTCAAAGGCGAGGGCTTTTACTGGGTCAATCCTTTCTGCTCCGCCGTCAATCCCGCCGCGGGCACCAAGCCCAGCACCGGCAGCACCAGCTCTTCCGGCGGGAGCGGCCTTGCCAAGCTCCTGGCCGGCAGCGGCGAGACCAATGTGAACATCAATCTGGACACCGGCGGCCTCGCCAACAAAAAGCTGAGCATGAAAGTCATGACCCTGGACAACAACAAGCAGAAGATCAACGACTGCCTTGGAAACCCCGTGGAGATCGGCATCGTGGTGATCTGGCGGATCGTGAACACCGCGAAAGCCGTGTTCAACGTGGACAACTACGTGGAGTTCCTCTCCATCCAGACGGACAGCGCCTTGCGCAACGTGGTACGACTCTACCCCTACGACGTATCCCCCAACGTGGACACCACCGGCGACGGCGTGGCGGACGAGGGGTCTTTGCGGGGTTCCAGCGAGGTGGTGGCCGAGCGCATCCGCAGGGAGATCCAGGGCAAGGTGGACATAGCCGGGCTGGAGATATTGGAGGCCCGGATCACGTATCTTGCCTACGCGCCGGAGATCGCCGCCGTCATGCTCCAGCGCCAGCAGGCCAGCGCCATCATCGACGCCCGGAAGATGATCGTGGACGGGGCCGTGGGCATGGTGGAGATGGCCCTGGACCGGCTCAATAAGGGCGGCATGGTGGACCTGGACGAGGAGAGAAAGGCCGCCATGGTATCGAATCTGCTGGTGGTACTGTGCGGCAGCAAGGACGCCCAGCCTGTCGTCAATTCCGGGAGCCTCTATTAAACCGGCATGGCATCCCCGAATGAGAAAAAGCAGCTTTTGCTGCGCATATCCGGCAAGCTGTATGAGGACCTGGCCGCCTGGGCGGAGGACGATTTCCGCTCCGTCAACGGACAGATCGAGTACCTTTTGACCCAGTGCGTCAAGGAGCGGAAAAGGACCGGCAGATACACGCCAAAAGAGGAATAAAACGGTAATGGCCGCGGGAAGTCCCGCGGCCATTTCTTTTCGATCAAATACCTGCATTTGATCGACGTTTTACGTCGTCTTTCAGCATCTGGTACAATGCCGCGACCAAAGGCACGCCCACCAGCATGCCCAGCACGCCGAACATGGCGCCGCCCACCGTCACCGCCGCCAGCACGAAGATGCCCGGCAGGCCGATGGAGGACCCCACCACCCGGGGATAGATCAAATTCCCCTCCAGCTGCTGCAATACCACGATGAACACCAAAAACCAGATGGCCTTTTCCGGGGATACGGACAAGATCATGAACGCGCCCACCCCCGCGCCGATGTAGGCCCCGGCCACGGGGATCAGGGCCGTGACGCCCACCAGGGTGCCGATCATGGTGGCGTAGGGGAATTTAAAGAGCGTCATTCCCCCGATGCACAGACAGCCCAGCACCACCGCCTCGGTGCACTGGCCCACCACATAGCTGTGGAAGCACCGGTCCAGCACCCCCAGGGCGTAGCGGACCTTTTCCCGCCAGGCGGGCTTTAAGTAGCAGTCCAGCACCCGACCGCACTGCCGGCCAAGAGTATCCTTGCCCAGCAGCAGATAGACGGCGAAGATCAGCGCGAACAGGGCCGTCACCAACCCGGAGAAGATGGAGCTCACCGCGCTGGCCGCGCCGGAAAAGCCCGACAGCAGCACGCTCCGGACGTTCTTCACCAGCCCGCCCCAGTCGATGTTGGCAAGCCGCTGCTCGATGTCCTCCGGGATCATCTTCCGCACCGTGGGATTGCGCAGCAGCCGGTCCACCGCCGCCGGGGCCTGGCGCACCAGCGCGTTCACGCAGCCCAGCAGCTCCGGCACCACCAGCCGCACCACGAACGCCAGCACGAACACCACCGTCAGCAGCGCCCCCAGCATACACACCGGCCGCCGCAGGGCTCCCAGCTTCCCACTCTTGGGCAGGATGTAATGCTTTTCGTAAAAGGACATCAAGATGTTCATCACATAGGCGATGGCCCCGCCCAATATCAGCGGCACGCAGGCCCCCACGAACACCCGCAGCAGGCCCGCCGCGGACTGCCAGTAGTAGATCGCCAGATACAGGATAAAGGCGGCTGCCCCGATCCGCCAGCAGGTCTTTCTCGTCAGCTTCATGTTTCCTACTCCCCCTTATAGCACCCGGCCAAAGACCCGCAGCTGAGCGGTCTCCGGGATATCGATATCGTCATAGGCCGGGTTCAGGCTGTGCAGCCGCACCCCGTCCGGCCGATCGTGAAGCTGCTTGATGTAGCCGCTGCCCTGCCAGGAGAAAAGCCCGATCTCCCCGTCCGGGACCGTGGGCGTCTGCTTCACATACACCACCTGCCCGTCCCGGTACCGGGGCTCCATGCTGTCCCCCGCCACCCGGACAGCAAAGTCCGCCTGCCGGGGCGCGCCGGCCGCGTCGATCCAGCGGAAATCCCCGTCGTCCAGAAACTGGCCGGGGCCCGCGCTGGCCGCCAGGGTGTATAGCCGGATGGCCCGGCCGCTCTCCGGCCTGGGCTCATAAAGGCCGCTCCGGCGCAAAAGGTCCGCGTACTCCGCCAGCTTCCGCCGGCCCGCCGCGTCCAATCCTCGGGCCAGGCCCGTGCCCATGAACTCCCCGGACAGGTCCTCCACCCCCAGCGCACGGCACACCAGCAAAAACTGCCGCGCCGACGGGAGCGTGGACCCTTTCTCCCATTTGGAGAGCGCCTTATCCGTCACGGGCTCTCCCAGCCCGGTCAGCTTTTGGGCAAGCTCCTTCTGGCTGAGTCCCGCCTGCCGCCGCAGAGCCGCCAGCTTCGCCCCCAGATCGTCAAACATGGCCCTCGCCCTCCTTTGCTTTTTAGTATATAGTACCGGGCGAGAAATTGCAAGGTATTTCTCTATTTGAGAGAAATTTACACTTTACTTCTCCGAATAAGCGATTTATAATGGTCGCATGGAGAGAGTGATCCTACATTCGGATATCAACGCCTGTTATGTGAGCATCGAGCTTCTGGACCGGCCGGAGCTGCGGGGGCTGCCGGTGGCGGTAGGCGGCAGCGTGGAGGCCCGCCACGGCATCATCCTGGCCAAGAGCCAGGAGGCCAAGCGGTGCGGGGTGAAGACGGGCATGGCCCTGTGGCAGGCTCGGCAGCTGTGCCCGGAGATCATCATCCTGCCGCCCCACTACGACAAGTACGAGCGGGTATCCCATGCCGCCCGGGCCATCTACAGCCAGTACACGGACCGACAGGAGCCCTTCGGCCTGGACGAGAGTTGGCTGGACATCACCGGCTGTCACGCGCACAAGGACGGGTATCTGGCCGCCCAGGAGATCCGCCGCCGCATCCGGCGGGAGCTGGGGGTCACGGTCAGCGTAGGGGTCAGCTGGAACAAGCCCTTTGCCAAGCTGGGGTCCGACTACCGCAAGCCGGACGCGGTGACGGTGTTCGACCGGGACAACTTCCGCCAGACCGTGTGGCCCCTGCCGGTGAACGATCTGCTGTTCGTGGGCCCCGCCTCCACCCGGACCCTGGGTGCTCTGGGCATCCGCACCATCGGCCAGCTTGCCCAGGCGGACCCGGAGACGCTGCGGCTGCGGATGGGCAAGAGCGGGCTTATGCTGTACCGCTATGCCAACGGCTGGGACGAGAGCCCGGTCCGCCGGTTCGACCGCGTGCCGCCGCCCAAGAGCATCGGCAACTCCACCACCCCGCCCCGGGATCTGCTCTGCGAGGCCGATGTGCGCACTGTCATGCTGGCCCTGGCGGACGAGGTGGGGGGCCGGCTCCGGCAGGGCGGGTACCGGGCGGGACTTTTGGAGGTCTCGGTCCGGGACGCGGCCACTCTGGGCTGGGCCGGCCGCCAGACCACGCTGCATCGGGCGGCAGACGGGACCCGGGAACTGTACCAGCTGGCCATGGAGCTTTTCCGGCAGCTGCACGCCTGGCCCGGGGCCCTGCGGGGCCTGGGGCTGCGGGCGGGGGCTCTGCGCCCCGCCGACGGACCGGAGCAGACGGACCTGTTCACCGACTACCGGCGGCTGGACGGCCAGCGGCGCATCGACGCGGCGGTGGACGCCATCCGGGGCAAATACGGCCAAAAGGCCATCCGCTACATGGGCGCCGCCCTGCCGGATGACCTGCCTCGGGAAAAGTGCTCTTTCGCGGACCGATAAGTCTTGCTCAAGTGCGCCGCCTCGGCGGCAAAAAAACGGATGTGATCTCCCGGCGCGCCGCAAGGCGAACGTCCCCGTCCTATTGGACGGGGACGCTTTGCGCTGCGGCGGGCAGCAGCCTTATTTGCACAGCTCGGCGATAGCCTGGGCGAAGATCTTGGCGGCCGTGACCAGGTGCTCCACACAGATGCGCTCGTTGGCCCCGTGCATGCGCACGTCCTCCCCGGGCATCACCACGCCGAAGGCCACGCCTCCGGGCACGTCGTGGACGTAGGTGCCGCCGCCCATGGAGTAGCAGCCGCCCTCGTTGCCGGAATAGGTCTCGTAGCACGCGTTCAATGTCCGGATGAACTTCCCGTCGGCGGGAGTATAGTGGGGCGGGACCATCTCCCCCGCCGTCTCATAGCCCATGGCGCGCAGCTTTTCATCCGCCACAGCCTTGCAGTTTTCCGCCGTGGCGCACACCGGCACCCGGCAGTCGCACAGGCCGGAAAGCCCCGTGTCGGTAAAGTCGATCTGGGTGAAGGAACAGGTCAGCGGGCCCGTCACATCATCCGCCTGGGCGATGCCCAGGGCCCTGCCGTAATAATCCCCGTGGGGCAGCACGGCGTCCAACTCATGAATGGCCCGGGTGGAGGCGCACTCCGCCAGAGGCAGCCCCGCCAGGACCCGGATCAGGGCCGTGTTGGCGTTGATACCGGTCTCCGGCTCCGCCGCGTGGCAGCCCTTGGCCTCCACGGTGAGCTTCACGCCCTTTTCCGCCCTCTCCGCCCGGACCGACGCGCCCAGCTCCGCCGCCAGGGGCGTTGCCGCCGCCAGCAGATCGGCCTCGGCCATGCCCGCGATCACCGCGCCGGCCTTGCCCGGCACCACGTTCACCCGGAAGCCTCCGCTCAGCTCCGCCACCCGGGGCTCAGCCGTCTCCGGGGCCCAGGATTTTTGGAACGTCAGCCGGTAAAAGCCCTTTTCCGCGTTGCACACGGGGAAATTCGAGTCCGGCGTAAAGGTCATGGGGGCGGGCTTCACCCGCTCATAGTACCAAGCCACGTCCCCGGAGCCGTTCTCCTCGTCCGTGCCCAGGATCAGCCGGCACCGGCCCGCCAGGGGCAGGCCCAGCTCTTTCACGCACCGCAGACCGTACAGGGCCGCCACCGCACCGCCCTTGTCGTCCGCTACGCCCCGGCCGTAGATGTATCCGTCCGGCTTCACCGTGGGCTGAAACGGGTCCGTGTCCCAGCCGTCACCGGGGCCCACTACGTCCAAATGGGCCAGGATGTCCAGGGTCGGCGTCTCGGGGCCCATGTCTGCGGTCAGCACCCGATCCCCCCGGTTTTCGACCCGCAGGCCGTACTGGTCGCACAGGTCCATGGCCGCCTCCAACACCTTTTTGGGCCCGGGCCCGTAGGGCGCGCCGGCCTCGGCGGGGCCGCAGGTGCTGTCGATGCGACACAGGGCCGCCAGATCGTTCACCAACTCGTCCCGGTGATCCTCCATCCAGGACACGATGCGTGGGTCTTTTTCCATAGCTGTTCTCCTTTCCGCCAACTGGCGGTATTGCTTTTTCCATTGTACACGCATTTGCAAAGAAATGCCAGCCCTGTTATAATGTTTTCATCGGAAAACGGAGGGATCGAAAATGGTTTACATAACTTTTGATCGGAGCCAGTGCGTCAAGTGCGGGGCCTGTGTGCGGGTCTGCCCCATGGGTCATTTGGCCATGACAGACGCGGGGCCGGACATAGGCCGGGGCGGGTGCATGGGCTGTCTGCAATGCGCGGCGGTCTGTCCCCGGGACGCGGTTCGGGCGGACGGAAAGCGGGCCACGGTGCCGGAGCCCTTCGACTCCCTGGAGGGGCTGGTCATGTCCCGGCGGTCGGTGCGCTCGTTCAAGCCGGAGCCCCCGGACCGCAAGACCGTCCAGTGGGCCCTGGACCGGGCGGGCTACGCCCCCAGCGGCAAGAATCAGCGGCTGCACCGCTTCACGGTGGTCTATGGACGGGAGCGGGTGGAGGCGGTCCGGACCATGGCCCTGGACTACTGCCGCCAGAGCGGATACGCCCCGGAGCTGGTGAAGATGGCGGACAAGGGCCGGGACCCGGTCACCTGCGGCGCGCCGGTGCTGGTTTTGGCCTGGTCGCCCCGGGACAGCGTCAATCCCGGCACGGACAGCGTGCTGGCCATGGGGACGGCGGAGCTGCTGCTGGTCAGCCGGGGCCTTGGGACCTGCTGGGCGGGCTATCTGCGCCGGCTGGCGGATCGGTCGGCCGCGCTGCGGGAAACGCTTGGCATACCGGAAAGCTGCGCGGTGGACTGCTGCCTGATGGTGGGCCGGCCCGCGGGCGCGCCCTACGCCAACATCCCCCTCCGCCCCGCCGCCCAGGCTGTCTGGGTGGACTGAAATAGACCTCTATACAGAAGACCCCGGAGAGCTCTCTCGCTCTCCGGGGTATTTTCTATGATAGCAGGATCACTCCACGGGCGGCTCGCCAGCGGTGTCGCCGCCACCGCCGCCGTCGCCGGTTTCGCTGCCGGTGCTGCCGCCGTCGCCGCCAGTGTCGGAGCCTTCACCGCCGGTACCGCCGCCTTCGCTGCCGGTGCCAGTGCCTTCACCGCCGGTGCCGGGGGTGTTCTCACCGCCGGGGGTGTTCTCACCGCCGGGGGTGTTCTCACCGCCAGGGGTGTTCTCACCGCCAGGGGTGTTCTCGCCACCGGGGGTGTTCTCGCTGCCAGGGGTGTTCTCGCCGCCGGGGGTGTTCTCACCGCCGGGGGTGTTCTCACCGCCGGGGGTGTTCTCGCCACCGGGGTCGCCTGCCGGCGTGGGCGTGGCGTTCTCGCCGCCGCCCATATTGCCGGGATCCTCCGGGTTGACGGTGGACGTAGGCGTGGTCTCCGGCATGCTGCCCCGCAGGGTGGTGCTCACGGTCGTGCCGGCCCGCGGCCCGGTCAGATAGGTGATCGTGACCGTGTACGTCCCATTCCCGTTATCCGTATAGGTGACGGTGTAGTCCACGCCCGCCACCAGGCCGTTGCCGTTTTCGTCCAGGTAGAGGTTGGGATCCACTTCTGTTCCCAGCGCGTCCGTATCGTCTCTCGGAGGCGCCGACCATGTATCGCCGGGGAAGATATATGTGACAAGGGAAGCGCCCCGCCGCTGCTTGAAAAGATTTCTTCCCGGCCGTATCGAGACACGTCCGTGAGCGCCGGTCCGGTAAGCCCAGTCAAGCTCCACGTCGTAGATATACTCGATGTCGTTCTCGTCGATCATGACCCAGGCGTGCAGGGCGTTGTTCTCATTGACGCCGCCGCAGATGGGATAGGCCTGATAGCCCAGGCGTCTTGCCAGGAACAGGAACGCCGCCGCCCAGTAGAAGCAGGACCCGCGTCTGGTCGAGAACATATCCTTAGCGCACTCAAAGGCCCAGGCTGTGGTACCGCGCTGCCAGCCGGTGCGGCGGGACATATAGTCGAACCCGCCGTTGATGATGTAGTCATAGGCCTCCCGCAGCTTCTTCTCGTTCAGCAGGTTGCTGGTGTCATCCTGGATGATGGGGGCCATGATGGCGTCCACATAGCCGTCCAGTTCCTCGCTGGTGGTCGTATACCGCCCGTTACTGCCAAAATACAGATACCCCAGATCATAGTTGGTCACCAGCGGGCCGTCGGCCACTTCCGCATAGAACATGGAGCCGTCGAATTCCTGCAAACCGACGGTATTGCGCCGGAGGAAATAGCCATTTTCCGGCGCGAAGTAAAGGCCGTCCGTCTCCAGCTGGTCGGTAAAGGTGTGGAAGCCCTGCTCCATGAAGTCCAGCTTCAGCTCGGCGTTCACATGGCAAAGCTGATCGCCGATCAGCATAAAGCCTTGCTTCATGCCTTCCACCTCGCCATAGATGTAAGACAGCAGCTCGTTCATATACGCCGCGTCCACGATATCGTAATAGGCCCAGTTCTTGGGGGACACGTCCCGGAAGGGGGAGGTCTTGCAGGCCACGCTGATGGCGTTCTGGTTCGCCTGCCGGCCCCGGGCCCGGTTGATCAGCACCACGGCCTCCGCCCGGGACACGGGCTTGTCGGGATAGAAGTTGCCGTCCTCAAAGCCGTTGAGCCAGCCCTTGCTCATGGCGGCGGCCACGCTGCCCATGGCCCAGTGGTCCTGCGTCACGTCCGGGAAAGCCAGCGCCATCGTCTCCGGCACGTCCATGAGCCGACACAGCACCGTCACCAGCTCCGCCCGGGTCACGTTGTCGTTGGGGCGGAACGCGCCGTCCCCGTTGCCGTACATGATGCCAAGCTCGCTGACCCGCTCCACGGCGGCATAGCACTCGTCGCCGCTCGTCACGTCGGAATACGTATTCTCCGACGAATTCTTCGATCGCTTGTTATCCTCCTCCTGGCCCAGAAGCATGTCCATGATCTGGGCCAGCTGCCCCCGGGTCACATTCTCCTCCGGGTGGAACAGCTTATCCTCACAGGCCAGGTACATCACATGCTGCGCCCGCACGTCGATCTGCTCCCGGACGAAGAGCTTCATATCCCCCATGACAGTCAGCGTGGTGACATCAACCACCGCCCCCGACTCGTCCCGCCAGTCAAAGCCTGCCGGGTACTGGCTCAGCCGCGCCCCATGGGGTACGGAGACCTGCTGCAGCACCATTCCGTTCTGGTAAAAGGTCACTGTATGGACCTGCGTTTCCGTGCTGGTCACGGGGACCGCGCCCTGCTGGAGCTCGGCGGCCTCCCGGCTGATGCAGGCGGTCAGTGTGCAGGGAAGCAGTGTCAAAACGGCAAGGATCAAGGCCAACAGACGTCTCATGCTCTTCCTCCGATGTATATAGCGCGCGGCCGCCGGTCATTACGGCCGGCATGCCGATATAGTTTCGTAGTCGCCCGGCAAAATGCCGTACTTTGCAATTATAGCACACACTTTATCAATATTCCATAGGAAAATCGACAATATCGCTGCCCCGGGCGGGAAAAGTTCTGTCTCTCTTTTCTTTATGGGAAAAATGTGCTATAATACTTTCGACATCAGATTATACCCTATCGCTACCCATCTTTTGTTAACAGTTTCTTATTATTTACCGCAAGAAAGGCAGTATTCATGACAAGGATCGACATTTTTTCCGGTTTTTTGGGCGCCGGCAAGACCACGCTGATCAAAAAGCTCCTGGCCGACGGCTATAACGGCCAGAAGCTGGTGCTCATCGAAAACGAGTTCGGTGAGATCGGCATCGATGGCGGCTTTTTGAAAGACGCCGGTATCGTCGTCAACGAGATGGAATCCGGCTGCATCTGCTGCAGCCTCACCGGCGATTTCCGCCAGGCTCTGCGGATGGTGGACGAGCAGTACCACCCGGACCGCATCCTCATCGAGCCCTCCGGCGTGGGCAAGCTGTCGGAGATCGTGGCAGCGGTCCAGTCCGCCGGAGAGCAGTTCGTCCTGGGGGGCCTGACCACCGTGGTGGACGCGTCCAAGGCCAAAATGTATATGAAGAACTTCGGCGAGTTTTTCAATAACCAGGTCCAGTCCGCCAACTGCATCGTCCTCAGCCGCACCGGCGGCCTGTCCCAGGACAAGATCGCCCAGGCCGAGGCCATGCTGCGGGAGAAAAACCCCGACGCGGTGATCGTCTCCACCGACTGGGACGCCCTCTCCGGCGCGCAGATCCTGGACGCCATCGACCAGAAGAATTCCATCGGCGCGGAGCTGGCCGCCCTGCTGGAGGAGCACTACCGGGAGGAGGCCGAGGACGAGGAATGCGACGATCCGGACTGCGAGTGCCACCATCATCATCACCACCACGACCACGACGAGGACGGCGACGAGCACGAATGCTGCCATCACCACGACGATGATGACGATGACGATCACGAGTGCTGCCACGACCACGACCACGACCACGACGACGATGATGACCATGAGCATGAGCATGAGCATCATCATCACCATCATCACCATCATCACCATCATCACCACGGTCACGACGCGGACGAGGTGTTCCAGAGCTGGGGCGCGGAGACCGCCAAAAAGTATACCGCCGCTGACATCGACGCCATATTGGACGCCCTGGGCAACGAGGCGGCCTACGGTCTGGTGATCCGGGCCAAGGGCTATGTGCCCGCCCCGGACGGGACCTGGGTCCACTTCGACTATACCCCCGGCGAGAAGGACGTGCGCACCGGCCCCGCCAATGTGGCCGGCCGGGTATGCGTCATCGGCGCGGACCTCCATGAGGATGCCGTGAAGGAGCTGTTCGGGCTGTGAAGCAGATACCCATCTACCTGTTCACCGGCTTTTTGGAGGCCGGCAAGACCAAATTCATCCAGGAGACCCTGGCCGATCCCCGCTTCAACCAGGGGGAGCGGACGCTGCTGCTGCTGTGCGAGGAGGGTGTGGAGGAATACGAGCCGGACAGCTTTTCCGGCAAGAACGTGTTCATCGAGCTCGTGGAAAACGAGGAGGACCTGCAGCCCGATGCCCTGGAGGCCCTGCAGAAAAAGCACAGGGCGGAGCGGGTGCTGGTGGAATATAACGGCATGTGGATGCTGGACAGCCTCTACCAGCGGATGCCCCAGGCCTGGGTGGTGGCACAGGAATTTCTGTTCTGCGACGCCAACACCTTTGTCAGCTACAACGCCAACATGCGCCAGCTTGTGTACGACAAGCTGAAAAGCTGCGAGCTGGTGGTGTTCAACCGCTGCAAGCCGGACATCGACAAGATGGAACTGCACAAGATCGTCCGGGCGGCCAACCGCCGCTGCGACATCGCCTACGAGGCCCCGGACGGCAAGGTGGAGTATGACGAGATCGAAGATCCCCTGCCCTTCGATCTGAACGCCCCGGTGGTGGAGATCCAGGACGAGGACTATGCCCTGTTCTATTCGGACCTGTCCGCCGACTTCAGCAAATACGACGGTAAGACTCTCCGCTACAAGGCCCTGGTGGCTAAGAGCCCCCGCCTGTCGTCGGACAACTTCGTCTTCGGCCGGCAGCTGATGACCTGCTGCGTCAATGACATCCAATTCGCCGGCCTGATCTGCCGCTGGCCGGACGCGGCCCGGCTGTCCAGCGGCCAGTGGCTCACCGTCACCGCCCATGTGGACGTGAAGTGGCACAAGGGCTACGGCAAAAAGGGCCCAGTGCTGACGGTGATAAACTTAGAGACCGCCACGCCCCCGGAGCAGACGGTAGCCACATTCTACTGAGAAAAATGATAAAATTATGCCCCGTGACCGTTTGGTCACGGGGCATCGGCTTTATTGGCTCAGACCAGCTCGATAACGGCCATCTCCGCCGCGTCGCCCCGGCGGGTGCCGGTGCGGGTGATGCGGGTATAGCCGCCGTTGCGGTCGGCATACTTCACGGCCAGCTCGTCGAAGACCTTCTTGGCCACATCCTCCCGGGTCAGGAATTTCAGCGCCAGCCGGTAGTTGGCCAGGCCCTTCTTCTTCCCCAGGGTGATCATGCGCTCAGCCAGAGGACGGACCTCCTTGGCGCGGGTGACAGTGGTCTCCATGCGGCCGGTATCCAGCAGATCGGTGACCTGCTGACGCAGCATAGCCATGCGGGCAGCCGTGGGCTTGCCGAGCTTGCGAGTTCCGGGCATTTTCGTTTACCTCCAAATGTGAGTGATCGGCGGGGTCACTTGCCGTCGTCGTCGCTGGCCAGGCTCAGGCCCATCATCGCCAGCTTCTGGATGACTTCCTCCAGGCTCTTCCGGCCAAGGTTGCGCACCTTGATCATCTCGTCCTGGGTCTTGGACACCAGATCCTCCACCGTATTGATGTTCGCGCGTTTGAGACAGTTGAAGCTGCGCACGCTCAGGTCCAGCTCTTCGATGGTCATCTCCATCACCTTGTCCTTCACGGCCTCAGTCTTCTCCACCACCGTGGAGCCCATGTTCATGCTCTGACTGAGGTCGGTGAACAGTGTGAAGTGGTCGCACAGGATCTTCGCGCCCAAGCTGACCGCGTCCCGGGGGGAGATGGTCCGGTCGGTCCAGACCTCCAGCGTCAGCTTGTCATAGTCCGTCTGGTTGCCCACGCGGGTGTTCTCCACGGCGTAGTTCACCTTCAGGACCGGGGTATATATGGAGTCGATGGGGATGACGCCGGCCACCGTCTGGGTGGGCTTGTTCCGCTCCGCGGGCACGTAGCCCCGTCCATGGTTGATGGTCAGCTCCATGGACAGAGACGCCTCCGGACCCAAAGTGGCGATATGCAGCTCCGGGTTGAGGATCTCCACCTCGCCGTCGGCCTTGATGTCCGCGGCGGTGACCTCACACTCCCCCTCGGCCTCAATGTAGACGGTCTTGGGGCCGTCCCGATGCAGCCGGGCGATCAGGCTCTTGATGTTCAGGACGATCTCCGTCACATCCTCCTTAACGCCGGGGATCGTGGAGAACTCATGCTGCACGCCGGCGATCTTGATGGTGGTGACCGCCGTGCCGGGCAGGGAGCTCAAAAGCACCCGCCGCAGGGAGTTGCCGAGGGTCGTGCCGTAGCCCCGCTCCAGCGGCTCCACGACGAACTTGCCATAGCTCTCGTCCGCCGGGTTTTCCACACATTCGATGCGCGGCTTTTCGATCTCTATCATGTGTTGTTGTTACCCTCCTTCATAATGTACGCTTTAATAAGCGCCACGCGGTTTTCAGCTTATCAATTTGTGAGGGTCTTATTTGGAATACAGCTCGACGATCAGGTGCTCCTCGATGGGCAGATCGATGTCCTCCTTTGCGGGGACGCCGGTGACTTTGGCGAGCATGTTGGCCGCGTCATAGTCCAGCCACTTGGGCGGCTGACGGGACGCGTTGGCCTCGATGTTGGCCTTGAGCTTTTCCATATCGCGGCTGGAGGGTTTGACAGAGATCACCATACCGGGTTTGACCAGGAAGCTGGGGATATCCACCTTGCGGCCGTCCACGGTGAAATGGCCGTGAGTGACGAGCTGGCGCGCCTCGGGCCGGCTCATGGCGAAACCAAGGCGGTACACCACGTTGTCCAGACGGGACTCCAGAATGGACAGCAGGTTCTCGCCGGCCTGACCGCTGCGCCGTTCGGCCATGTCGAAATACTTGCGGAACTGGGCTTCCAGCACGCCGTAATAACGCTTGGCCTTCTGCTTCTCACGCAGCTGCATGCCGTACTCGGAGGTCTTGCTCCGGCCCTGGCCGTGCATCCCGGGGGGATAGGAGCGCACGGAGACGGAGCACTTGTCCGTATAGCACCGGTCGCCCTTCAGAAACAGCTTCTGGTTCTCGCGGCGGCAAAGACGGCACACCGCATTCGTATATCTTGCCATATTATCGTATCCTCCCTTACATCAGACGCGGCGGCGCTTGGGCGGACGGCAGCCATTGTGGGGGATGGGCGTCACGTCCTTGATCATGGTGACCTCCAGGCCCGCGGTCTGCAGGGCGCGGATGGCCGCCTCACGGCCGCTGCCGGGACCCTTGACGAAGACCTCCACGGTCTTCAGGCCATGCTCCATGGCGGCCCGGGCCGCGGTCTCGGCCGCCGTGGACGCGGCAAAGGGGGTGGATTTCCGGCTGCCCCGGAAGCCCATGCCGCCCGCGCTGGCCCAGCTGATGGCGTTGCCGTTGGGATCGGTCACGGTGACCATGGTGTTGTTGAAGGAAGAGCTGATATGGACCTGGCCCTTCTCGATGTTCTTCCGCTCTCTGCGGCGGGTGCGAACGACTTTCTTGCCCTTTTGAGCTGCTGCCATTTTCTCTTCCCTCCCTTACTTCTTCTTGTTGGCGATGGTGCGCTTGGGACCCTTGCGGGTGCGGGCGTTGGTCTTGGTCCGCTGACCGCGCACGGGCAGGCCCTTACGGTGGCGGGTGCCACGGTAGGAGCCGATCTCCATCAGCCGCTTGATATCCA
>CANRBG010000038.1 GCA_947628805.1 uncultured Oscillospiraceae bacterium
TGCGCGGCGGTGGCCCAGGCCATGGCTGCCCGGGGCCATTCCGTCCGGACTCTCAACCCCTATACGCTGAAGAGCGACCAGGTGGCGGAGGTGGTGGACAAGGCCTATATCCTGCTGGCCCAGAAGGCGCCCAACGCCTTCGGCGCGGCCTATAAGCTGGGCGACGCCTATCGGAAGCTGCCCTTCCCCTCCCCCGTCTACCGGATCAACCGGCTGATGGAGCCGCTGCTGGAGAAATATATCGAGGGAAATCATTTCGACGCCGTGGTGACCACCCACCTGTTCCCCGGGGAGATGCTCACCAACATGAAGCGCCGGGGCAGGGAAATGCCCCGGACCTATTTCATCGCCACGGACTACGTCTGCATCCCCTTTACGGAGGAGACGGACCTGGACCGGTACATCATCCCCGCCAAAGAGCTGACGGACCAATTCGTCGGCAGGGGCATCGACGAGGCGCGCATCCGCCCCCTGGGCATCCCGGTACGACGGCCCTTTTACGGCCAGGAGGACCGCTCTGCCGTCCGGGTGCGGCTGGGCCTTCCCTTGGACAAAAAGATCATCCTGGTTGCCGGCGGCAGCATTGGCGCGGGGGATATCCAGCAGGTGGTGGAGCTTCTCCTGGACCGGTATGAGAGCAGCGCGGAAATAGTCGTCATCTGCGGCAGCAACCGGGAGCTGGAGGAGGGCATGCGGCAGTCCTTCGGCGGGCGGTGCACCGTGCTGGGCTTTACCGACCAGATGGCGGACTACATGAAGGCCTGCGACCTGTACCTTTCCAAGCCGGGCGGGCTTTCCTCCACCGAGGCGGCCGTGGTGGGCACGGCGCTGGTCCACATCACCCCCATACCGGGCTGCGAGACGAGCAACATGCACTTTTTCGCCCAAAACGGTATGAGCCTTGCCGTCAACTCACCGGCCCATGAGCTGACGGACGCCTGCGACAGGCTGCTGGAAGAGGGCGCGCGGGAGCGGATGATCCAGGCCCAGCGCCGCGTCATCCCCGCGGACGCCGCCAATGCGATCTGTGAGCTGCTGGAAGAGGAATACGCCCAGAACAAGACCTCCGGCTGAGCCGGGGGGGTGAGATAGATACTGAAAAAGGGGAGATAAACAATGAAAGAGGTAAAGAAACCGAAAAAACCGCTGATATTCTATTACGGCGTGGTGATGGCGGCGTTGCTGCTTTTTAACCTGCTCTTTCTGCCCTGGATGGCCCGGCGGCAGATCCAGGAGGTGGATTACGGCACCTTCATGACCATGACGGAGGACGGGACCCTGGGCGAGGTACAGATCGAATCGAACCAGATCCTTTTCACCGACAAGGATATGACCCAGATCTATAAGACGGGCCCCATGGAGGACCCAGGCCTGGTGGAGCGGCTGCACGCGTCGGGCGTGACCTTCTCCAGCCAGATCATCGAGCAGGCGTCGCCGCTGCTGTCCTTCGTCCTCTCCTGGGTGCTGCCCATCGTCGTGTTCATCGGCATCGGACAGTTCATGAGCAAGAAGCTCATGGACCGGGCCGGCGGCAACTCCCTGATGTTCAATACGGGCAAGGCCAACGCTAAGGTCTATGTGAGCAGCTCCAACGGCATCCACTTCTCCGACGTGGAGGGCGTAGACGAGGCGGAGGATAACCTGCGGGAGATCGTGGACTACCTGCAAAACCCGGATAAGTATAAGGAGATCGGCGCGTCCATGCCCAAGGGCCTGCTGCTGGTGGGTCCTCCGGGCACCGGCAAGACCATGCTGGCCAAGGCGGTGGCGGGCGAGTCCAACGTGCCGTTTTTCTCCATGTCCGGCTCGGAATTCGTGGAGATGTTCGTGGGCATGGGCGCGTCTAAAGTCCGGGACCTGTTCCGGCAGGCCAAGGAGAAGGCCCCCTGCATCGTGTTCATCGACGAGATAGACGCCATCGGCGGCAAGCGCAACGCCGGCGGCCCGGGCAGCAACGACGAGCGGGAGCAGACATTGAACCAGCTCCTTACCGAGATGGACGGCTTTGAGGCCAACAACGGGGTCATCATCCTGGCGGCCACCAACCGGCCCGAGGCCCTGGACCCGGCACTGACCCGTCCGGGCCGCTTCGACCGGCGGGTGCCAGTGGAGCTTCCGGACCTGAAGGGCCGGGAGGCCATATTGAAGGTCCACGCAAAGAAAGTAAAAGTCGCCGAGGATGTGGACTACGAAAAGGTGGCCCGCATGGCCTCCGGTGCCTCCGGCGCGGAGCTTGCCAACATCGTGAACGAGGCGGCGCTCCGAGCCGTCCGGGACGGGCGGAAGTTCGTCACCCAGGCGGATTTGGAGGAAAGCATTGAGGTGGTCATCGCCGGATACCAGAAGAAAAACGCCATCCTCACCGACCAGGAAAAGCGCATCGTGTCCTACCATGAGATCGGCCATGCCCTGGTGGCGGCGCGGCAGACCAATTCCGCCCCCGTGCAGAAGATCACCATCATCCCCCGGACCTCCGGGGCCCTGGGCTACACCATGCAGGTGGAGCAGACGGACAAGAACCTCATGAGCCGGGCGGAGATCGAGAACAAGATCGCCACCCTCACCGGCGGCCGGGCCGCGGAGGAGATCGTCTTCGGCGACTACACCACCGGCGCTTCCAACGATATCGAGCAGGCCACCAAGCTGGCCCGGGCTATGATCACCCGCTACGGCATGAGCCCCGACTTCGACATGGTGGCCATGGAAGCAGTGACCAACCAGTACCTGGGCGGGGACACGTCCCTGGCCTGCTCCGAGCAGACCTCCGCCCAGATCGACAAGCAGGTGGTGGACATGGTCAAAAAGCAGCATGAGAAGGCCACGAAAATACTTACCGACGACCGGGCCAAGCTGGATGAGCTGGCAGCATATCTTTACGAGCACGAGACCATCACCGGCGACGAGTTCATGGCCATCCTGAACGGCTGAGGGAAAATAGTAAGACGCCACGGTCCAGAAGTCCTGGACCGCGGCATTTTTTTGCGGCGAGAGCCCGCGGCATAGAATCCCTAAAACAAAGACATTGCAGCTCCAAGAGAAGCCCTTCAGTCGCTGACGTCGCTGTCCAGGACCGCGGCGAATTCATATTCTCCGAATCGCTCTTGCATCCGCCGGATGATGTCGCTCTCGATCTCCGCTTTGTTCTCCGCCTTGAAGTCGATGATCAGGTCAAAGTACACCAGCTTTTTCTCCGCGTCCACATAGAATCCGTGCATCTGCAGCACCTCCGGGTATTCCCGAAGAATATCGGTCAGTGTCCGCTTCATATCGGCAAAAGCTCCGTCCGCCGTGTTGGAGGCATAGACGCCCACGGTCAGGACGATGCCGAAGGCACAGTACACGTCCTCGGCGATCTGACGGGTCAGGCCATGTATCTCCCGGGCGGTCATATCGTCCGGCAGCTCGATATGCACCGACCCGATCAGCCGTTCCGGCCCGTACTGGTGCAGCGAAAGGTCATACGCGCCCAGGACAGAGGGGTATTTTCCAATGAAGTCTTTGAGCTCTCCGGCCAGGGCGCTGTCCACCCGCTCGCCGATGAGCTGGCCCATGCTCGAACTCAGAATCTCGATACCCGCCTTCAGGATGAAGACAGAAATGACCAAACCCAGGACGCCCTCCACGCTGAGGTCAAACGCCATGCTTATCCCCGCCGCGATGAGTGTGGACAGGGATATGATGGCGTCCATCACCGCGTCCGTGCCGGAGGCAATGAGCGATTCAGAATGCCAGGTCTTCCCGGCCGATCTCACATACCGCCCCAGAGCCAGCTTCGCCGCCACCGCCGCCGCGATGACGATAAGAGAAACAGCGGAATAATTGGCCGCGGTGGGATGGAGCGTCTTTTCAAGAGACTCCCGAAAGGCCGTGAGGCCGGCAAGTAAAATGATGACCGCCACGGTGACGGAGCTTATATATTCGATCTTGCCGTAGCCGTAGGGGTGCTTTTTGTCCGGCGCTTTACCGGCCAGACGAGTCCCCACGATGGTGACCACCGAGGACAGGGCGTCCGTCAGGTTGTTCACCCCGTCCAGGACGATGGCGATGGAACCCGCCAGGAATCCCACCGCCAGCTTGAACGCCACCAGCACCGCGTTGACGCCAATGCCGACAACGCTTACCTTTACGATTGCTTTTTCCCGCTCCATCACAGCAGCGCCTCCACAGCCGCCCGCTTTTCAAAGAGCACACAGCCGCCCGCGTGGTCGTCCGCCAGAAGCTCCCCCTCCCGCAGGGCGGTGAACAGAGGCGAGGCCAGCGCCTGACGCAGAGATGTGTCCCGCACGTTCACGTCCGAATAGGGCGAGAACGGACAGGGCTCCGCCCCGCTGTGAGAGTTGATATGGAAAAAGCCCCGTCCCGCCGCGATGCAGCCGCCGGAGCTCTTCTCGTCCCCGGGGAACGACACGAACACCACCTCGGGGACTTGTTCCCGCAGCCGGGCGATGCCGTCCCGCAGCCGGACCCGCTCCAGCTCGCCGGGGGCCAAGTCCTGGCTCTCATCCGTCACCGGCACATACTCCACATAGATCACCAGCTTGCAGCCCCGGTCCGCCAGGGCGTCGATGAAGCCGGGAGAGACGGCCTCGTCCACGTTTTGGGTGGTCACCGTCACGGACGCGCCGAACAGCAGGCCCTTTTCATGCAGCGCGTCCATATTGGCGATCTGTGTATCGTAGATGCCCGCGCCCCGGCGCTGGTCCGTCTCCGCCCGGCCGCCCTCGATGCTGAGCACCGGGATCAGGTTTCGGCAGGCGTCGAACAAGCGGAAATAGCCCTCGTCCATGTATGTACCGTTGGTGAAGATGGGGAAGAGGATATTCGGCAGCTTCCCGGCCGCCTCCAGCACGCCCCGGCGGAGCATGGGCTCGCCCCCGGCCAGCAGGATGAAGCTGACGCCCAGCTCCGACCCCTGGCGGAAGATGGAAAGCCACTCCTCATCCGTGAGCTGGCGCACCGGCGCCGCGTCCACGGTGGCGTGGTTACAGCGGGAGTAGCACCCGGCGCAGTGGAGGTTGCAGGCGCCGGTGATACTGGCGATGAGAAAAGGTGGGATGTGCTCGCCGGCCCTTTCCGCCTCCGCCCGGCGCTGGGACGCCTTGCGGCTGGCCGCCGCGAACCGGACCATGAACGCGCTCTCCCGGGGGTCTTTCAGCGTGGCCCGCAGGGCATTAGATACGATGTTCTCCACGCCCCGGGTCAGATAGGCTTGAATGTCAAATTTGTCGTCCATCGCTTTCACGCCTTGTCTGTCAGCTTTCCAATGATCTCGTAAAGGGTCCCATAGAGCGCCGCAGCCTTCTTCGGCTCCAACTGGACACAGGCGGCCAGTCGCCCAGGGACGGAGAGGGCCCGCTCCTGGAGCTCCTCACCCAACCGGGTGATGGCCACATATACGTCCCGCTCGTCCTGATCAGAGCGCCGGCGTGTGACATACCCCTTCTCCTCCAGCCGCTTCAACAGCGGCGTCAGGGTGCTGGAGTCCAGAAACAGACGTTCCCCCACCTCTTTGACCCGCAGCTCCTTATGTTCCCACAGCACCATCATGGTGATGTACTGGGTGTATGTCAGCCCCAGTTCGTCCAGAAAGGGCTTATACGCTTTTACGATCTCCTTGGCGCAGGCATACAGGGGAAAGCAAAGCTGGTTTTCCAGCCGCAGCGCCGCGTACCGGTCTTCCATTCGCTCCGTCTTGTATTCCGCGGAGGTCACAGCAGCTCCTCCACCTTCGCCTTCAGTTTGTCCAGGGAGTCCGTGGGCTCGAACCGCCCGGCGATATTACCCTCCCGGTCGATGACGAACTTGGTGAAGTTCCACTTGATGTTACCGTTATTCTTATAGTCCTTGTCCATCTTCTTCACGATGGGCTTCAGGACCAGCGCCATGGGACCGCTGAACCCGCCGAAGGCGGTGTTGGCCGTGAGATACTTGTAAAGTAGAATGGCGTTTTCCCCGTTCACGTCGATCTTGGAAAACTGGGGAAAGGTTATGCCAAAGCGGCCGGTGCAGAAAGCGTGTATCTCTTCGTCGGTGCCGGGGGCCTGGTCCATGAACTGGTTGCAGGGGAAGTCCAGTATCTCCAGGCCGTCCTTCTGATGCAGCTCGTAAAGGTCCTGCAGCTCGCTGTACTGGGGCGTAAAGCCACAGCCCGTGGCGGTGTTGACGATGACCAGCACCTTCCCCTTATACTGCGCCAGGGAGACATCGCCGCCGTCCCGGGCCTTTACCGTGAAATCATAAATGCTCATAGTACGTCCTCCTTTGATCTATCATCATTCAATCTTGCGAGATTTATTGTAGTATAAACCATATTTGTTAGAATGTCAATGGCGCTACAATTTTACATCTTCTTCATAAACGAGCAAACACCTCCCGGTGTACTGGTCAACAATAGCTCAAATGCTCATACAGAATATACGAAAAAATCGTTATTTCCGGCGGTTTTAAGCAAGGAAGAAGAAACGGCGATCATGGCCGTGTGCTCGAAAACATCGTCGCGATAGAGCTGCTGCGCCTTAGTAAACGCCCATCTTGTCAACGCCTCTGTCGTGAGTCGATGAAATACGGCGTGAATGGTCCCCTGTCAGAAAGGGCGCCGCCCGTCCTTGACAGACAATGCGAGCCGATGCTATAATATTTTATACGATCGGCGGCGCCCAAAGCCCGCCGGACGCCTCATGGACCGTTTTTCACACACCCAGGGTACGTACCGCTCCTACGAGAGCGTGCGTACCTCTTATTCGTTTTGTGCCGGGGAGGACGTTTATGAAAAGCGAGACGAGAGATATCCTGGAGGCGGTGCGGGGTGGGTCCCTGACCGTGGACGAGGCCCTTTTGAAGCTGAAGACCGCCCCATTCGAGGACATCGGCTACGCCAAGGTGGACCTGCACCGGCGGGTCCGCCAGGGTGTGCCGGAGGTGATCTACGGGGCCGGCAAGACCCCGGAGCAGATCGCCGGCATCCTCTCCGCCATGGGCCAAAACGGCCAGGACCGGGTCCTGATCACCCGGCTGAGCCCCGAGGCGGCCCAGGCGGTGAGCCGGACCCATCCGCTTGCCTATCACCCGGACGCCCGGATCGGCCTGGTGGGGGACATGCCCGCCCCGGACGGCATCGGTCCCGTGGTGATCGCCACCGGCGGCACCAGCGACATCCCCGTAGCGGAGGAAGCGGCCCTGACCTGCGAGGCCCTGGGCAACCAGGTGGTCCGGCTGTACGACGTTGGCGTGGCGGGCATCCACCGGACCCTGGCCCACCTGGACCGGATCATGTCCGCCAGCGTGATCATCGCCATCGCCGGGATGGAGGGGGCCCTTGCCAGCGTCATCGGAGGGCTTGCGGACTGCCCGGTGATCGCCGTGCCCACCAGCGTGGGCTACGGGGCGTCCTTCCAGGGCCTCAGCGCCCTTTTGAGCATGCTCAACTCCTGCGCCAGCGGCGTGGCCGTGGTGAACATCGACAACGGCTTCGGCGCCGGGTATCTGGCAAGCCTGATCAACCACATGGAGGCGAAAACATGAAAACGCTCTATCTGGACTGCTCCATGGGCGCGGCCGGCGATATGCTCACGGCGGCCCTGCTGGAGTTGCTGCCGGACCCGGACGGTTTCGTCCGCCGGCTGAACGGTATTGGCATCCCCGGCGTGCGCTACGCCGCCGATCGAACCGTCAAGGGCGGCGTCACCGGGACGGAAATGACCGTCACCGTCCACGGCGAGGAAGAGGACGACGCCCTCCACCACCATGCGCATGACCACGAACACGGGCATCACCACCATGACCATGACCATGACCATGACCATGATCATGACCACCACCATCACAGCGGCATGGGGGACGTCGCCCATCTGGTCCGGGACCATCTGGCCCTGCCGGAGGCGGTGAAGGCGGACGTGCTGGCAGTCTACGATCTGATCGCCCAGGCGGAGAGCCAGGTCCACGGCGTGCCGGTGACAGACGTCCACTTCCACGAGGTGGGGGCATTGGACGCGGTGGCGGACGTGGCGGCGGTGTGTATGCTTCTGCGGGAGCTGGCCCCGGACGAGATCGTGGCCTCCCCCATCCATGTGGGAAGCGGCCAGGTCCGCTGCGCCCACGGCATCTTGCCGGTGCCCGCCCCCGCCACGGCCCTGCTTTTGCAAGGCGCGCCCATCTGCGGCGGTCCGGTGGAGGGGGAGTTGTGCACCCCCACCGGCGCGGCCCTCTTGAAACGGTTCGTCACCCGCTTCGGCCCCCTGCCCCCCATGCGGGTGGAGGCCGTGGGCTACGGCATGGGCAAGCGGGACTTCTCCCCCGCCGTCAACTGCCTGCGGGCCATGCTGGGCCAGACGGAGGACAAGACCGACCAGGTGTTGGAGCTTTCCTGCAACGTGGACGACATGACCGGGGAGGACATAGGCTTTGCCATGGAGCGGCTTTTTGACGCCGGGGCCAGGGAGGTCTACACCGTGCCCATCGGCATGAAAAAGTCCCGGCCCGGGACCCTGCTGCGGGTCATCTGCGCCCCACAGGACCGGGAGAAAATGCTGCAAACGCTCTTCCGGCACACCGCCACCATCGGCGTCCGGGAGGCCCAGACCCGGCGGTACGTGCTGGACCGGCGGGCCGACAGGGCGGACAGCCCCTGGGGCCCCGTGGGCCGGAAGATATCCGCCGGCTACGGGGTGAGCCGGGTGAAATACGAGTACGAGGACCTGGCCCGGATCGCCCGGGAACAGGGCCTGTCCCTGGAAGAGGTCCGCCGGGCCATGGAGGAAGGCCGCCATGGATGAGCTGCACGCCAAAAAACAGGCCCTGGACGAATATCTGCGCTCGCTGGGCAGCGTGGCGGTGGCCTTCTCCGCCGGGGTGGACTCCACGTTCCTGCTGGCGGCAGCCCGGGACGTTCTGGGTGACCGGGTCCTGGCGGTGACGGTCCGGTCCTGTCTCGTTCCCCGCCGGGAGACGGCGGAGGCCGAGGCTTTCTGCCGGGACCGGGGCATCGAACAGATATTTCTGGACTTCGACGCTTTGAGCCTGCCCGACGTGGCAAGCAATCCCCCGGACCGGTGCTATCACTGCAAAAAGGCCCTGTTCACCGCCATCCGGGACACGGCGGCGGCCCGGGGCCTGGCCCATGTGGCGGAGGGGTCCAACCTGGACGATCTGGGCGACTACCGGCCCGGCATGCGGGCGGTGGCAGAGCTTGGGGTCGTGAGCCCTCTGCGTCAGGCGGGTCTCACCAAGGCGGACATCCGGGTCCTCTCCCAAGAGATGGGCCTGCCCACCTGGGACAAGCCCTCTTACGCCTGTCTGGCCTCCCGGTTCGTCTACGGCCAGACCATCACGGCGGAGAAGCTGGAGGCCGTGGACCGGGCGGAGCAATACCTCCAAAGCCTGGGCTTCCGGCAGGTCCGGGTCCGGGTCCACGGGGACCTGGCCCGGATCGAGGTGCCGCCCGATGACCTCTCCCGGCTCCTGGCCCATGCGGGCCAGGTGGAGGCATTCTGCCGGGACCTGGGCTTCGCCTACGTGACCATGGACCTGGCCGGCTACAGGACCGGCAGCATGAATCGGACCCTGGACAGATAAAAACCGGCCCCCTCTGCGGGGGCCGGTTTTTGCCGCAAGCGGCGCGGCAAACGGGAATTTGCAGATCACAGCCGTTTCAACATCATATACTCATTGACAAAAGAGCCGTCTTTCAACCGTATCGCATCCGGTTTGATCCCCGTGATACGAAACCCCATCTTCTCATATAGCCCTCTTGCCCTGGTGTTTCCCTCTATGAATTCCAGTTCGATCTGGCGGGTGCCATCGCGTTTTTCTGCGATCTGGATCATTTCCTCAAACATCTTCGTTCCAATTCCAAGGTCCCAATACTCTTGAAGAAGTGCGATCGCAGCGGTGGCTCTATGGCGGTCTTTCGATCTGGTGCGAAAAGAAAGCTGACAATTCCCGGCTACCTTTCCGTTCACAAAACAGACGATCATAAGCTCTTTTTCACTGAGGTAGTTTTCACGAATGAAAGACGTCTCCTGCTCCAAAGTAAAATCTGCAAATTCTTCCGGGTACATATTCAGATAATCCGTCTCACCGGACGCTCTGATGATAAACCGCAGCATTTGCTCCGCATCTTTCTCGCAAGGGCTCCGAAGCAATGCCTCCCGGCCATCTTTTAATTTAAAACTTGTCTCTTTGAAAACCATTGCCTTTCACCTCGGTAATCTTCGATCTGTCACGTTGATTCTTCCCCTGCAAGCGGAAGCTGTCTATTTCTTCTTTTTCGGGTTTGGTGCTGGCAGTTCCTCATACATGGCGTTGAATAAACCTGTCAAAAACTCTCTGTTGTCAACTTCGTCTACCAACAACATCTCTTTTGCTCCCTCATAGGGGAATTCATAGGTCGCTGTCGGCATATAGCCGATCGCTGCTTTTATTGGTTTTACAAGCAGCCTGTTATCATAGATACCGCCTACGATCTTGCCACGGTAATAGATGATGAATTCTCCCATCATAGCCCGAAATGTGATCTCATCCAATTCGGATAACTGCCCTAAAATAAAGTCTAAGTATTCTTTGCTCGACGCCATTATTCCACCTCAGATCCTGATCTGCCAACCAGTCGTCATTATTGTAACACAACGCCATAACAAACGCCATCAAGAAATGGGCAGTTGCCGAAGTCACCGCCAGGCCAAAGCCTCCCCTGTGCAAGGGGGCCTTGCAAGTGTTCGCGCTCATTTTCCTGTCACAGCGCATCCCCACCCTGGTCGGCTCGGCGGCGGAGCCATTCCCCCACCTGGGTGATGGCCAGCAGCGTGGCCGTGAGGAACAGCCCCGGTATCACCACGATCCACCAGGCCCCGGAGGTCAGCGCCCCCTCCGCCTGACTCAGCATGCTGCCCCAGGAGATCACCTCCAAGGGCAGCCCCACCCCCAGAAAGCTCAGCGTGGCCTCCGCCGTGATGGCGGAGCGCACGTTCATGACCACCATGAACAAGATGGCGGGGAAAAAGTTGGGGGCCAGATGCCGCCAAAGCAGGTGGAAAAGTCCGCTCCCCATGCATCGGGCCGCCACCACATACCCGCTTTGGCGCAGCTGCCGGACCTGGGCGCGGACCACCTTGGCCACCCGGGGCCAGCCGGTGAGCCCCACCGTCAGGGCGATACCGGCCACGGTGGACCGGCTCAGGGCGGCCTGCAAAAGCATCACCAGCAGCAGCGACGGGATGCTCAGAAATATCTCCGTCAGCCGCATCACCAGTCCGTCCAGCCAGTCCGGTCCCAGGCCGCAGACCGTCCCCACCGCCACGGCGATACAGGCGGACACCGCCGCGGCCAGAAACCCCACCGCCAGGGACGCCCGGCCACCGTACCAGATCATGGAGAAGATGTCCCGGCCCATGGCGTCCGTGCCGAAGAGGAACGCCCGCCCCGGGGCCCGGGCGCAGTTGGCAAGGTCCATATAGCCCGGGTCCACCGGCATGACCAGCCGGCAAAAAAGGCACCCCAGGATCATCGCCGCCAGAAAGGCCAGCGACAGAAACGGTATCCCCCCGCGCCGCCTCCGGTCCGGGACGGGCCGGGACGGCTCCGCCGGCCGCATACCCACCAGGGTGAAGCCCTCATCCACGGTCCGTCACCTCCCCGTCCATGCCGGCCCCCATCCGAGGGTCCACCCGCCGGCTGACCGCCTGGGCCAGCATGTTGCAGACCATCACGGCGGCCCCGGACAGCAGACACAGCACCATCAAAAGGTCGTAGTCCTGGTACCGGGCGCTCTCATAGGACAGCGTGCCGATGCCGGGGTAGGAAAATACCGTCTCCACCACGTAGGTCCCCCCCAGGATGTGGGGCAGGTCCACGGCCATGATGGTCAAATACGAAGGCAGGACGTTGCGCAGACAGTGCCCCAGCAGGATACGGCCCCGGCTCAGGCCCTCGGCCCGCTCCAGCAACACATAGCCCGCCCCCATCTGCTCCGTGACCAGGTTCCGGACCGTGTAGGCGTAATACCACAGATGCCCCGCCACCACCGCCGTCATGGGCAGCGCGAGATGTCGGAGCCGGTCGGCGGCGGAGCCGCCGTCCGCCCCCAGGGACCAGGCCCCGGAGCTGGGCAGCCACCGCAGCGTCACGGAAAACACCAGGATCAGCAGCAGCGAGAGCCAAAATTCCGGGATGCAGGCCGTGACCGTCCCGAGTTTACATAATATTTTATCCAGGGGCCGGTCCCGCCACCGGGCACAGACCAGACCCAGGGCCAGGGCCAGGCTGAAAATGAGCAGGTACCCCACCCCGCCCAGCAGCAGGGTGTTGCCGATCCGGTCCCCGATCACCGTCAGCACGTTCTGCTTATATTTATAGGATATCCCCAGGTCCCCCCGGAGGGCGTTTTGCAGCCAGCGCAGGTACTGGACATGGATGGGCTTGTCCAGACCCAGGGCGGCTTCCGCCCGGGCCCGGTCGGCGGGGCTCAGCCGCTCCGCCCGCTCCCCATAGTAGGAAATGAGCGGATCCCCGGGAGCCAGTCGGGCGATCCAGAACACCGCCGCCGACAGGATCAGCAGGCTCAGCAAAAACGCAAGCAGTCTTTTTATAACGCTCATGGCGCCGCCTCCTCTCCGCCCAGAACGGCAAAATGGCCCAGCGCGGCCTCCACAAGGGGGCCGGACCGGTCAAAGGCCGCCTCGTCGAAGCGGCAGGGCGGCCGCCGCCGCTCCCGGACCGGGTCCGGCAGGGGCGCCGCCTCCAACAGGGCCCGGGTGTAGGGGTGCAGCGGGTTTACATAAAGTTCCTCCGTAGGGGCCAGCTCCACCAGTTTGCCCCGGTACAGGACCCCCACCCGGTCGCACAGGTGCCGCACTGCGGCCAAGTCGTGGGCGATGAAGAGGAAAGTAAAGCCGTGCTGGGCCTGCAGGTGCTTGAAAAGCTCCAAAATTTGTGCCTGGATGGAGGCGTCCAGGGCCGCCAGGGGCTCGTCCGCCACCAGCAGCGACGGCTCCATGGCAAGGGCCCGGGCGATGGCCACCCGCTGGCGCTGGCCCCCGGACAGCTGGGCCGGGTACTTGTCCAGATAGGAGGGGTCCAGCCCTACGTAATGCAGCTGGAATGCCGCCTCGGCCCGGAGGGACCCCCGGGGCGGCACCACATGGTTCACCGCCAAAGGCTCCGCGATGAGCTCCGACGCCGTCATGCGTGGGTCCAGACTGCCGGCGGAGTCCTGAAAGACGATCTGCCGGTCGGTCCGCAGCATCCGCCGCTCCGCCCGGGACAGGCGGCCCCACACGTCCACGCCCTGATAGACCACAGTCCCGGCCTGGGGCCGCAAAATGTTCATGACGCACCGGGCCAGGGTGGATTTGCCGGAGCCGGACTGGCCCACCAGGCCGAATATCTCCCCTTTTCGGATCTGAAAGGACACGCCGTCCAGGGCCAAAACCGACCGGCCCCCGGGCAGCGGGAAGCGGTGGGTCAGGCCCTTTACGTCCAGCAGCACCTCCCCCGCCGGCGGTCTTCGCTCTGGCTCCGCCGCATCCGGGAGCCCGGTCCGGACCGATCGGGTCACCTTGGGAGCCCGGGGGTCCAGCAGCCAGGTGGCGGCAAAATGGGTGTCGGTCACCGGGAACATGGGCGGCTGGCGCTCATAGTCGATAGCCAGGGCAAATTCGTTCCGGCAGGCAAAGGCATCTCCCTTGGGCGGGGGCGCCAGGGTGGGGGGCATGCCGGGGATGGCGTACAGGCTCTCCCCTTTTTTCGCCAGGGCCGGCAGGCTTGCCAGCAGCCCCCAGGTATAGGGGTGGCGGGGGTCGCCGAACACCTCTTCCGCCCTGCCGATCTCCACGATCTTCCCCGCGTACATGACCGCCACCCGATCCGCCGCCCGGGCCGCCACGGCCAGATCGTGGGTCACCAAAACGGCGGCGGTCCCAAGCTCTCGCCGGATGTCCCGCAAAAGGTCCAGTATCTGGGCCTGGACGGTCACGTCCAGGGCCGTGGTGGGCTCGTCGGCCAGGAGCAGCTTAGGGCCCGAGGCCAGGGCGATGGCCAGCACCACCAGCTGCCGCTGGCCCCCGGACAGCTCGCCGGGGTACCGGTCATACCGCGCCGCCGCCCCGTCCAGCTTCACAAGCTCCATGAGCTCCAGAGCCCGCCGGCGTGCCTCGTCTTTGCCCAGCTTCGGGGCGTGGGACCGCACCGCCTCGGTGATCTGCGCCCCCACGGTGCAGGTAGGGTCCAGGCTGGTCATGGGGTCTTGCAGAACCATGGAAAAGACCTTTCCCCGTAGACGGCGCATGTCCCGCTCCCGGAGGCCCCGGATGTCCGTTCCGGCCACCGACAGCCTGGCCGCCTCCATCCTGGCGTTTGCCGGCAGCAGGCCCATGACGGCCCGGCAAAGGGCGCTCTTGCCGCAGCCGGACTCCCCCACCAGGGCCAGTATCTCCCCGGCGGCCAGGTCCAGCGTCACGTCCCGCACCGCCTCCACCGTCCCGGCGGGAGCGTCAAAGCAGACGGACAGATGTTCGATCTGCAGCAGCTTTTCCATGCTCTCTCCCGTGTGTTATCCCTCTATGGTCCACTCCGTCACGTTCCAGAATATCCCCACCCCGTGGTGGCCCATGACCGTATCCGGGTCGATGCCCCGGAGGGTGTCTTTCGCCACATAGTCCGCGTCGATGTAGCATAAAAAGGCATAGGCCGGATCGGCGGCCAGGGCCTTTTGGAAGCCTGCGTAGGCCGCCGCCCGGACAGCCGGGTCGTCGGACCGGCGGGCCTGGGTCAGGTATCTGTCCACGTCGGCGTTGGAATAGCCGGAATAGTTGGCACCCTTGTCCGTACCGAAGACCTTGTAGGTGTGGTCGTCCGCGTCGAAGGGGCTGCCCCAGCCGATGAGATAGGCCATCTGGCCGCCCCAGTCCACCACGGCGGGTATCTCCACGGTCACATCCAGACCGATCTGGCGAAGCTGCTGTGCCGCCGCCCGGGCCATGTCCAGACGGACCTGATCCCCCGCCGCCACGTCGATGACAAAGCCCAGCCGGGCCCCGCCGCGATAGTAAAATCCGTCCTCTCCCAGCTCCGCCCCGGCGGCCTCCAACATGGCCCGGGCCCGGTCCGGGTCGTAGTCGTACCGCTCCACGTCCGGGCAGTTATAGACGTTTCGCTGCAACGGCCCGTAGGCCACGTCCCCGTGGCCCAGCAGCACGCTGTCCAAAATGGCCTGCCGGTCCAGGCCGCAGCAGATGGCCGGGATAATATCCCGGTTCTCGGTCCAGTACGGGTTGCGGAAATTGAAGAGGATCCCCCGGTAGTCGGAGGTCTGCATGTCATAGACCGCATAGCCGGCCTGGTCGGCAAAGGTCTCCGCGTCCCGTGGGGGCAGCAATGCCAGATCCAGCTCCCCGGCGCGCATCTGCAGGGTGCGGGCCGCGTCGTCGGTCACGATCTTGAAGACGATCCGGTCTATCCTGGCGGGCTCTTTGAAATAGTCCTCGTTTTTCACAAGGGTGATTGCCTGGCCCGGGTCCCAGCTTTCCAGCTTATAGGGGCCGGTGCCCACCGGGTGAAGGAAAAAGTCGGAGGTCTGCATATCCTCCCTGGCCAGCAGGTGCTCCGGCAGCACCGCCATGGTCATGTAGTCCAGAAAAGCCACGTTGGGGGCGGCCAGGGTGAAGCGGACCGTGTGCTCGTCCAGCACGTCGATGGCGGTCACGTCCTCAAAGTTGGGGGCGTTTTCCGAGAAGTTGGCCGGGTCCATGATGGCCTCCACGGTGAATTTCACGTCATTGGCCGTGACGGGCTGGCCGTCGTGCCAGCGGGCGTTTTCAGCCATATGGAATGTATAGGAGCAGCTTTCCTTGTCAAATTCCCAGCTCTCCGCCAGGCCCGGGACCACCTGGTTATCCCCGTCGTGGGCGGTCAGGCCGTTGAACAGCAGGATGTTGATCTCCCCGTGCTCGTCCATGGCGGGGTCAATGCGGGTATAGTCCCCGCTGGCGTAGATCAGGGTGGTTTCCTCCCCCGCGGCCAGGGCCGGGACGGCCAACGCCAGGGCCAGGATCGCCGCCAGGGCCAGGGCTGTCAGTTTTTTGCGCATTTTCGTGTTTTCTCCTTTTCTTTTACCATAAAAGCCGCTATAATACAGTGTTGTACTTGATTTTATCAGGCCCCTCCGCCCCGCACAAGCCGGGTGGGGGGATATGACCGGACGAAAAAGGAGGCTGCCCCATGGCGGAGGACCACACCCGCGACCAGGAACACGATCACGCATACTGCCACGCCCACGGCATCCCCCACAGCCACGGCCACGTCCACGAGAACCAGAAGGCGGTCCTGGACCGGCTGTCCCGGGCCATCGGGCACCTGGAAAAGGTGAGGCGGATGGTGGCCGAGGGGGAGGACTGCTCGGACGTGCTGATCCAGCTGGCCGCCGTGCGCTCGGCCCTAAACAGCACCGGCAAGGTGATATTGCAGGACCATCTGCGCCACTGCATGGTGGACGCCATCGCCGCGGGGGACCACGCCGCCGTGGACGAGCTGTGCCAGGCCATCGAGAAATTCGTAAAATGACTCCGCCCAGGTGGGACGGATATAAAGGAGACGCATCCTCATATGACATTGCGGGAACTGCCGATCGGCAAGACCGCCACCATCGCCGCCGTGGGCGGCGACGGCGCTCTGCGGCAGCATTTTTTGGACATGGGCGTGATCCCGGGCTCGGACATCACGCTCATTAAATTCGCCCCCCTGGGGGACCCCATGGAATTTATGATCCACGGCTATGAGCTGACGCTCCGGCTGGCGGACGCGGAGAAGATCGACGTGACCGACGTCCGGGATCCGGACGAGGCCGGCCACCCCGGCCGGACGGTCTACGGCGGTCGGCGCATCGCCCACCCGGGCCTGGGCGAGCCGGGCAAGTACCACGAGAAGGCCACGGAAAATCCCCTGCCGGATGGGACCCTGCTGACCTTTGCCCTGGCCGGCAACCAGAACGCCGGCAAGACCACCCTTTTCAACCAGCTCACCGGCTCCAGCCAGCACGTGGGCAACTTCCCCGGGGTCACCGTGGACCGGAAGGACGGGGTCATCAAGGGCCACGCCGACACCCTCATCACGGACCTGCCGGGCATCTATTCCCTGTCCCCCTACACCAGCGAGGAGATCATCACCCGCTCCTTCATCCTGGACGAGAAGCCCCGGGGCATCATCAACATCGTGGATGCGTCCAACATCGAGCGGAACCTGTATCTGACCATCCAGCTCATGGAGCTGGACGTGCCCATGGTGCTGGCTCTGAACATGATGGACGAGGTACGGGGCAACGGGGGCTCCATCAAGATCAACGAGATGGAAAATCTCCTGGGCATCCCGGTGGTGCCCATCTCCGCGGCAAAAAACGAGGGCATCGACGAGCTCATAGACCACGCCCTGCACGTGGCGAAATACCAGGAGCCGCCCCGGCGCATCGACTTCTGCCGGGAGGACAAGAACGGCGGCGCGGTGCACCGGTGCCTGCACGCCATCATGCACCT
>CANRBG010000039.1 GCA_947628805.1 uncultured Oscillospiraceae bacterium
GCGGTCTTGCCCCGGAGCATGGTGGGCTCCACCACGTCGTAGCCGTAGAACCGGGCCACCTCCTCGGCGATGTCGGCATAATGCTCGATGTCGCTGCGCCAGGAGGGGACGTGGATGGTGCTGCCCTGGACCGTAAAGCCCAGCTTCTCCAGGACCTTGACCATATAGTCCCGGCCGATGTCCGTGCCCAGCAGGGCATTGACCTTATTAGGCTCCAGGGGGACGGTCTTTTCCGCGTAGGGCGCGGCCACCACGTCGATCATGCCGTCGATCACGTCGCCGGCGCCAAGCAGCTCCACCAGCTCGCAGGCCCGCTGGACCGCGGGGACGGTCCCCTCCGGGTCCAGGCCCTTTTCGAACTTGCCGGAGGCGTCTGTGCGCATGCCCAGGGCGATGGCGGTCTTGCGGATGGAGGTGCCGTTGAAGTTGGCGGACTCGAACACAATGGTCTTTGTCTCGTCCACGATCTCGGAGTTGCCGCCGCCCATGACGCCGGCCACGCCGATGGGCCGGTCCGCGTCGGCGATGACCAGCATGTTGGGCGTGAGCTTGCGGGTGTTGCCGTCCAGGGTCATGAGGGTCTCGCCCGGGGCCGCCCGGCGGACGATGATCTTATTGCCGTCCACGCAGCTGTAGTCAAAGGCGTGCATGGGCTGGCCGTATTCCTGCATCACGTAGTTGGTGATGTCCACGATGTTGTTGATGGGCCGGATGCCGCAGGCCCGCAGCCGCCGGCGCAGCCAGGCGGGGGAGGGCTCGATCTTGATGTTCTTCACCATCCGGGCGGTGTACCGGGGGCAGAGCTCCGGCTCGTCGATCTGGACGGTCAGATAATTCTTGATATCGTCCCCGGAACCCTTTACGGTGGGAGCGGGCACATGCAGCTCCGTGCCGAAGGTGGCGGCGGCCTCCCGGGCCAGGCCGATGACGCTCAGACAGTCGGGCCGGTTGTTGGTGATCTCGAATTCCACCACGCTGTCCCCCAGGCCCAGGACCTTTTTGATGTCGTCCCCGGGCTCGCAGGGCTCGCGCATGATGAAGATGCCGTTTTCGATGGCGTAGGGGTAGTCGTGGGTATCCAGCCCCAGCTCCGCCAGGGAGCAGAGCATGCCCTCGCTCATGACGCCCCGGAGCCTGCTGGTGCGGATCTCCACGCCCCCGGGCAGCTTGGCCCCGTCCAGGGCTACAGGCACCCAGTCGTCCACGGACACGTTCTGGGCGCCGGTGACGATGGTAAGATCGTGGGCCTGGCCCGCGTCCACCTTGCACACCCACATGTGGTCGGAGTCCGGGTGGGGGCTCATGAAAGTGACCTTGCCGGCCACCACGTTCTCGATGCCGTCGCCGGTGTGGGATACCCCCTCCACCTTGGAGCCGGACATGGTCATGCCGTCGCAGAATTCCTTATCGGAGACTGTGACGGTGGTAAAGTCGTTCAGCCATTCTCTTGAAAGGTCCATTTTATCCTATCCTCCTTCAGAACTGCTCCAAAAAGCGCACGTCGTTTTCAAAGAGCAGCCGCAGGTCGCTGATGTTGTAGCGGAACATGGCAAGCCGGTCGGAGCCGAAGCCGAAAGCAAAGCCGGAGTACTTGTCCGTGTCGATGCCGCAGCCGGCCAGGACCTTGGGGTGGACCATGCCGCCGCCCAGCAGCTCTACCCAGCCCTCGCCCTTGCAGACGGGGCAGCCCGCGCCGTGGCACTTGAAGCATTCCACGTCCATCTCGCAGCTGGGCTCGGTGAAGGGGAAGTGGTGGGGGCGGAAGCGGGTGCGCAGGTCGTTGCCGTACAGCCGGTGGACCAGCTCGTTCAAGGTCCCTTTCAGATCCCCGAAGGTGACGCCCTCGTCCACCACCAGACCCTCGATCTGGTGGAACATGGGGCTGTGGGTGGCGTCCACCTCGTCCTTGCGGTAGACCCGGCCCGGGGCGATGATGCGGATGGGCAGGGGATAGGTCTCCATCACATGGATCTGTACGGGGCTGGTCTGGGTCCGCAGCAGAACGGAGTCGTCGTCGGTGAAGTAGAAGGTGTCCTGCCGGTCCCGGGCGGGGTGGCCCGGGGCGGTGTTGAGCTTGTCGAAGTTGTAGCTGGCCAGCTCCACCTCCGGTCCCTCGGCGATGGTGAAGCCCATGCCGATGGCGATCTCGGAAAACTCGTTGATGACCCGGGTCAGAGGATGCTCCCGGCCGATGGCCACCGGTGTGCCGGGGATGGTCACGTCCTCCCGCTCGGCGGCCAGACGCATCTGCAATGCCTTGTCGGCCAGGGCCTTACGGCCGTCCTCCAGCGCCTGGGTCAGCTCTTCCCGGATGGAGTTTGCCAGCTGGCCCATTTTGGGCCGCTCCTCGGCGGACAGACCGCCCATCTGCTTGAGCATGGCGGTGAGCTCGCCCTTTTTGCCCAGATACTTGACCCGCACGGCGTCCAGCGCGTCCAGCGCGTTGGCCTCGCGGATGGCCTGCAGGGACGCTTCCCGCAGCTGCCGCAGTTTTTCTTCCATGGTGCACTCGCTCCTTGTATGTCCAAACGGATTGATAGACGAAATTAAAAACACACTGACCTTATTTTATAACATAAAATCCCACTTTTAGCAACTATAATTGAAATTGACGGATTTTTTCCGGGGGATTATAATACTTACGATATAACGGAGGACGCATCATGGAGTTATCGGACGCGAAAAGGATGAAGGCGGCGGACGAGTCGGCCATCCACGACCGGGGCATACCCTCGTTGAAGCTGATGGAGGCGGCGGCCTCGGCCCTGGCGGGCGCGGCGGCGGACCTGGCGGGGGACAAGCGCGCCGCCGTGGTCTTCTGCGGTCCCGGCAACAACGGCGGCGACGGCGTGGCCGCGGCCCGCATTTTGATGGACATGGGCTTTGCCGTCCGGGCCTTTCTGGTGGGGGACCGGGAGAAGATGACAGAGGACGCCCGGGCCATGGAGCGGGAGCTCCAGTCCGCCGGCGGGGCGCTGGAGGATTTTCGGCCGGAGGATGAGTCTGTCCGGCAGAGCGTGAAAGAAGCCGGCGTGCTGGTGGACGCGCTGTTTGGGATCGGGCTTTCCCGGCCCCTTTCCGATGACGCGTTGGCGGCGGTGCGGCTCATGAACGGCGCCGACGCGCCGGTGGCGGCGGCGGACATCCCCAGCGGGGTGTCGGCGGATACGGGGGCCGTGCCGGGCCAGGCGGTGAAGGCGGACTGTACGGTGACCTTCTCCATGGCCAAGCCCGGCCATTTCGCGGAGCCCGGCTGTACATACCGGGGGGCGCTTCGCGTGGCGGATATCGGCGTCCCGGCGGAGATCCTGGCGGAGGCCGGGTGCGGCCTATATGCCATCCACGGAGAGGATCTGGCCCTGCCCAAAAGGAAGCCTCTGACCCACAAGGGCGACTACGGCAAGGTGCTGATCCTGGCGGGCAGCGTGGGATATACCGGCGCGGCGGGCCTGTGCGCCCGGGGCGCGGTCCGCTCCGGGGCGGGACTGGTCTATCTGGCCGTCCCGGCGGATATATATGAGATAGCGGCCGCCAAGAACGACGAGGCCATGGTGTTCCCCCTGCCGTGCAATGAGAACGGCCGGTTCGGCCGGGGCGCGGCAAAGGCGGTGGAGGAGCGGCTGGACGAGTGCGACGTGTGCGTGATCGGCCCCGGCCTGGGCCGGGACAAGGATACCGCCGCGCTGACGGCGGCGGTGCTGCGCACCGCCCCCGGCCCCGTGGTGGCGGACGCGGACGCCCTGTGGGCCATCGGAAAGGACCTGTCGCTTTTGCGACAGGCGGCGGGCCCCGTGGTGCTGACGCCCCACGAGGGGGAATTTGCCCGGCTGCTGGGCCGGCCCGTGGGGGACCGGCTGGCGGACGCCGCGGCCTTTGCCAAGGACCACGGCTGCGCGCTGGTACTGAAAGGCCACCGTACTGCCTGCGCCTTCCCCGACGGAAAGAGCTACATCATCGACGCCGGCAACCCCGGCATGGCCACCGGCGGCACGGGGGACGTGCTGGCGGGGGTCCTGGGGGGCCTGTTGGGCCAGCTTCCGCCCCGGCGGGCGGTGGTCACCGGCTGCTGGCTCCACGCCCGGGCCGGGGACCTGGCGGCGGAGAGGTACGGTGAATACGCCCTGAAGGCCGGGGATATTCTGACGCTTTTGCCGGAGGCGGAAAAGGAGATCATTCGATAAGGAGCGTACTCATGCGGAAAACGGTCGTTTCCGCACTGATGATGATCCTGCTGCTCCTGCCGGGATGCGGGGAGCGGGAGGCGCGATTGCAGGAGGGCTTCGGCGCGCTGCGCCAAGCGGTGACCCAGGCTCAGAGCATCCGATTTCAGGCGGCGCTGACCGCGGACTACGGGGAGGTCGTGGAGGATTATACGCTGTCCGCCTCCTATGACGGCCAGGAGACGGTGGTGGAGGTGCTGTCCCCGGAGCTCATCGCCGGGATCAAGGCCCGGGCCTTGCGGGGAGAGACCTCCGTAGAGTATGACGGGGCCATCCTGGGGGTCGGGCCCCTGGACGGGGAGGGCCTTACGGCCATGAGCGCGATCCCGGTGATGCTGGACGCTTTGGCCAGCTCCTACGTGGAGCTTCTCTGGTGGGACGGGGACTATATCGCCGCCCGGCTTTACGTGGGAGAGTCCTCCGTGGTGACGGTGTGGCTGGATCAGGCCAGCTTCGCCCCTGTGGCCATGGAGGTGGCCAGCGAAGGCCGGACCGTTATCAAGAGCATCCTGACCGGCTGGGAGATCAGCTGAGAGCGATATGCAAAGGAGAAAAGAGAGACATGGAAGACGCGAAAAAGAGGACTTGGGCGGAGATCGATCTGGGAGCCATTGAGCACAACTACCGCTCCATGCGGGCCAGGCTGGCCCCAGGCTGCCGGTATCTGGGCGTGGTGAAGGCCAACGCCTACGGTCACGGGGCCGTACGGGTGTCCCGGCTGCTGGAGGAGCTGGGCTGCGACTATCTGGCGGTGGCCTGTCTGGACGAGGCGCTGGAGCTTCGCCGGGCCGGTATCAAGCTGCCCATTCTCATTTTGGGCTACACCATGCCGGAATACGCCCCCGTGCTGGCGGAAAATGATATCACCCAGGCGGTGGGCAGTCTTGCCGCCGCCCAGGCCATGGACGCCGCCCTGGCTGGCACGGGCCGGAAGCTGACGGTCCATTTGAAGCTGGAGACCGGCATGGGCCGCACAGGCTTTCGGGCCTACGGCCAGGACGCCCTGGATCAGGCCGCCCAAGCCATGGGGCTTTCCAATCTGCACCCGGAGGGCGTGTTCACCCACTTTTGCGTCTCCGACGGGGACGCCGGGGTGCGGGATTTCACCTGGGAGCAGTTTAAGCGGTTCAAAGAGGGTTTCGCCGCCCTGGAGACCATGACGGGCCGGCGGTTCGAGATACACCACTGCACCAACTCCGGGGCCATGCTGTCCTTCCCGGAGACCTATCTGGACATGGTGCGGCCCGGGGTGGCCCTGTACGGGCTGTATCCGGGCCCGGACAAGGGAGGCATCGACCTGGTTCCCGCCATGAGCCTTTATAGCCGGGTAGCCTATGTGGAGCATCACGAGCCCGGCGACACCATCAGCTACGGCCGGACTTTTACCGTGGAAGAGCCCAGCGATATCGCCGTGCTGCCCATCGGCTACGCGGACGGTCTGCACCGGGCCCTGTCCAACATGCTGACCGTGGACTTCTCCGGCAAGCGGGCCCGGCAGGTGGGCCGCATCTGCATGGATATGTGCATGGCGGACGTAACGGGCCTGGGCGTCAAGAGCGGGGACGTGGCGGAGATCTTTGGCAAGAATATCCCCATCGGGGACGTGGCCGACCTGGCCGGCACTATCCACTATGAGCTCTTGTGCGCCGTGAGTCCCCGGGTACCCCGGGTATATGCGCACTGACGCGGTATAAAACCGCGCCTTTCGTGGGAGAATAGAGGCATGTCCGTACATAGAATGTATCGGGCGACTCTTTCACGGAAGGTGCGCACATGACAAATCCGGTTCGACGCGGAGATATCTTTTATGCCGATCTCAGCCCCGTGGTGGGCTCGGAACAGGGCGGCCTGCGGCCGGTGCTTATCATTCAAAACGATACGGGCAACCGCCACAGCCCCACGGTGATCGCCGCGGCCATCACCTCTCAGGTGGGAAAGGCCCGGTTGCCCACCCACATCGAGATCCAGGCCCCCGACAGCGGCCTGACCCGGGACAGCGTGATATTGCTGGAGCAGGTCAGGACCCTGGACAAATCCCGTCTGCGGGAGCGGATGGGCAAGCTGTCCGGCGCGGCCATGACCCGGGTGGACGACGCCATCGCCGTCAGCTTTGGGCTGAATCAGCCTCTGTCGTAAATCGTGACCCCCGTTCATATGCTTTTGTATAGGCATATGAACGGGGGTTTTTAATATGCAGATGCAGATACCGATCTACATCGACGGGAATCAGGAGGGCACGCTGACGCTGGAGCGGCAGGGGGCCGCTACGGTGATGCGGGCGGATATGCGGGACGTGGGCCGGGTGGTGCGGCTTTCCGTGTACGGGGAGAAGTGCGGATACCTGGGTGTGCCGGAGCCGGAGGGCGGCCGTCTGCGGCTGACCCGGCGGTTCTCGCCCATGGACATGACCCGCTTTCCCCAGTCGCCTCAGTACGCCGCCGAAAAGCCCATGGACGGCAGGAAGAGCCCGCCGCCGCCAAAAAAGGACGTCGGGGACCCGGAGCCCAAGCGACATGTGCTCTGGATGGGAGGCAAGCCCTATTATTTTTGATATACAAATCAAAAAATGTGTGTTATACTGGATAAAAGTAGGTCGATTTCCACAAAAGATATGACGGCAATGCCGTGAAACGGAGGTGCGCGATATGCGAATGAGCGACCTGATCATGAAAAAGCGCGACGGCGGCGCCCTGACGGGCCAGGAGATCCGCTGGATGATCGACGGCTATACAAAAGGGGATATCCCGGACTACCAGATGAGCGCCATGTGTATGGCGATCTTCTTCGCGGGCATGGACATGGACGAGACGTACGAGCTGACCATGGCCATGCTGGACTCCGGGGAGCGGATCGACCTGTCCGGTATCCAGGGCGTGAAGGCCGACAAGCACTCCACCGGCGGCGTGGGGGACAAGACCAGCCTGCTGCTGTGCCCCATGGTGGCGGCCTGCGGGGTGAAGATGGCGAAGCTGTCCGGCCGGGGCCTGGGCCACACCGGCGGCACCATCGACAAGCTGGAGAGTTTTCGGGGCTTTTCCGTGGAGATGACGGACGAACAGTTCATCCGCCAGGTCAACGAGGTGGGCTTTGCCATCGCGGGCCAGACCGCGGACATCTGCCCGGCGGATAAGAAGCTCTACGCCCTGCGGGACGTGACAGGCACGGTGGCGAGCCTGCCGCTGATCGTCAGCAGCATTTTGTGCAAGAAGCTGGCGGTGGGGGCGGACGTGATCGTGCTGGACGTAAAGTGCGGCTCCGGGGCCTTCATGCAGACGGAGGAAGCCGCCATGGGGCTTGCCAGGGCCCTGGTGGAGGTGGGCCGCCGGGCGGGGAAGAAGGTCGTGGCCGTGGTGACGGACATGGACGAGCCGCTGGGAGCCACCGTGGGCAACGCCATCGAGGTCCACGAGGCCCTGGCCACCCTCCGGGGGGAGTACCGGGGTGAGCTGATGGACCTGTGCCTTTCCCTGGGGACCCAGATCCTGCGGGAGAGCGGCGTGGCGGCGGACGACGAGTCCGCCCGGGCCATGCTGGAAAAGGCCGTGGAGAGCGGCGCGGCTCTGGAGCGGTTCGCGGCTTTCGTCCAGGCCCAGGGTGGCGACAGCGCGGCGGTGTACGACAAGTCCCTGCTGCCCCTGGCCCCGGTGCGAAAGGACGTTTTGGCGGCTTCCGGCGGGTATGTGAAGCACATCCAGGCCGAGGACGTGGGCCTGGTGAGCATGCACCTTGGCGGCGGCCGGGCGGCCAAGGGGGACGACATCGACCCGGGTGTGGGCGTGGCGCTTTATAAAAAGGTGGGCGACGCCGTGGCCGCCGGGGAGCGGCTGGGCACGATCTTTGCCCGGACAGAAGCAGCGGCGGACCAGGCGGCAAAGATGCTGCTGGCCTGCTATGAGATCGTCTCCGAAAAGGTGGAGCGGGCCCCCTACGTCAAGGGCGTGGTCAAGTGACCGCCGGCGCGGGGGACGACTGGAAAAAGGGACCTGTTTGCGAACAGGTCCCTTTTTTGTAACGTTTTGGCCGCTGGATTGTCTAATAGGCGTCCGGAGAAGGAAAGGAGGCGGGGCCGTGGAGCGAAAAGGGAAGAAGCCGGAATTGTCGGAGCGGGAGCTGTGCGCGGAGTACGAGGCCGTATATCACTACGCCCTGGCCCTGTGCCATAGCGAGGCCGACGCCCAGGACGTGACCCAGGAGACCTTTCTCCGGGCCATGACCGCCGCCGGAGATTTCGCGGGCCAGAGCAGTCTCTATACCTGGCTTTGCGCCATCGCCAAGAACATCTGGCGCAACCGCTGCAAAAAGCTGGGCCGGGAGCTGCCCCTGGACTGGGACGCCGACCCGGGCGGGGCCGGCATAGAGCAGGCGGCGGAGGAACGGGACCTGTTCATGGCGGTGCACCGGGCCCTGCACGCGCTGGACGAGCCCTACCGGGAGGTGTTCTCCCTGCGGGCTTACGGGGAGCTCTCCTTCGGGGAGATCGCCGGCCTGTTCGGGAAAACGGAGGGCTGGGCCCGGGTCGCCTACCACCGGGCGCGAAAGGCCATACTGGAGACATTGGGAAAGGATGGGAGACTATGAACGAACAAAAAAACGCCCCCCTGTCCTGCGCCGTGGCGCGGGACCTGCTGCCCCTTTACCACGACGGGGTGGTCAGCGACGAGACCCGGTCGGCGGTGGAGGAGCACCTGGCGGGGTGTGCTGACTGCCGGAAGGAGTATGAGGCCATGCAGGCGGCCCTCCCCGGGACGGCGGGGGAGGCCGGGTCCGCATTGGCCCGGTTCCGGGCCATGGTGCGCAGACAGAAGCGGAAAAAGATCATTGCCGTCATCCTGGCGGCGGTGCTGGCGGCGGCCGCCGCCATGGGGGCCGTCGCCGCGCTGAGCCAGTGGTATATCGTGCCGGTGAGCGCGGATGAGTTTGAGGTCAGGGACGTCTGCCTGATCGACACGCCGGAGGGGGAGAGGGTCTTCGTCCGCTGGTCCTACACCTACGGCGGATCGTCTGCCACCAAAAGCCGGCTATCAGACGGCGGTCATACCGTCAACATTGAGATGAAGCGTCCCGTGCTGGAATGGGTAAGCGTAAAAGGACATGAGAGAAACGCTTTCTGGTTCGTGCCCGTGGAGGGAAAGATCGACGCCGTGACCTTCAACGGGGAGACCGTCTGGACGGCAGAGAATGACGTCCAGGAGGATACCGGCTATGCGCGGGCTTTCTGGGACTGGGAACAGACGCTGCACGATCCGGAGGGCGGGGCCGCAGGCTACACTTTCGCGGACGAGTATGTATATCTGCTGTTCCCGGACGGCCACGAGGAATACTGGTCCTATGACGGCGAGCTTTTGGACGAGCCCCCGGCGTCCCCCAGATCGGAGATGGACTGGAGCCTGGAAGCGCCGCCTCCCGTGGAGGAATGAATCAAAGGAAAAGCGCCCGGAGTGGGCGCTTTTCTTTTAATACTTTTCCTTGCTCTTGAAGATGGTCGCCACGATGATGCCGAAGAAGATGGCGGCGCAGATGCCGCCGGCGGCGGAGGTAAAGCCCCCGGTAAAGGCTCCCAGCACGCCCTTTTCCGCCACGGCCTCCTTCACGCCCTTGGCAAGCAGATTGCCAAAGCCGGTCAGGGGCACGGTGGCGCCGGCCCCGGCCCAGTCCGCCAGGGGCTGGTACAGGCCCACGGCCCCCAGGATCACACCCGCCACCACATAGGCGGTCAGGATCCGGGCAGGGGTCAGCTTGGTCAGGTCGATGAGCAGCTGCCCGATCAGGCACAGCGCGCCGCCCACCAGAAATGCCTTCAGAAATGTCATTACAGTCTCATTCATATGTCAGCACCTCGTGTTTTCCAGGGCCACCGCGTGGCAGATGGCGGGGATGCTCTCGCCCTGCTGGTTGGTGGTGGGGCTCATCATGGCCCCCGTGGCGGCGAACAGCAGCCGATCCCAGTTGTGCTCCAGCATGCCGTGGAGCAGGTGGCCGCACAGCACCGACGCGCTGCAGCCGCAGCCGGAGCCGCCGGCGTGGGCGTCCTGGCCGTTGGCGGAGTAGATGAGCCGGCCGCAGTCCATGTAGCCCATCCCCAGGTCGATGCCGTCACGCAAAAACAGGTCCGCCAGGATATGAGAGCCCACGATGCCCAGGTCGCCGGTGACGATGGCGTCATAATAGTCCGGTCCCCGGCCCGTGTCCTTGAAGTGGGCGGACAGGGTCTCGTAGGCCGCCGGGGCCATGGCCGCGCCCATGTTGTTCATGTCCGTCACCCCCGCGTCGGTGATGACGCCGGTGGTGATATGGGTCACATAGGGGGCCGGGCCGTCGGTCTTCAAGATCAGCGCGCCCGCGCCGGTGACGGTCCATTGGGCCGTAGGGGGCCGCTGGTTGCCGTACTGGAGGGGGAAGCGGTACTGCCGCTCGGCGGAGCAGAAGTGGGAGCTGGTGGCCGCGGCGGCAGTATCGCAAAAGCCCCCGTCGATCAGCATAGCCGCCAGGCTCAGGCTCTCCGCCATGGTGGAGCAGGCCCCATACAGCCCAAAGTAGGGCACGCCGCACTCCCGCATGGCGTAGGCCGAGCCCGCGCACTGGTTCAAAAGGTCCCCGGAGAACACGTATTCCACATCGCTGGGGGTCACCTTGGCCTTGTCGCAGGCGATGGAGTAGCACATCTTCAGCATGGCGCTCTCCGCCTTCTCCCAACTCTTGGCGCCAAAGCGGGAGTCGTCGCTCAGATAGTCAAAATACTTACGCAGGGGGCCTTCGCCCTCTTTTTTGCCGCCCACGCACGCCGCCGCGGCTACGCCCGGCTGCATGGTCAGGTGGACGGTCTGTTTTCCCAATCGTTTCGTTTCCATGGGACTAGTTTGCGCCGAGCGGGCAAAAAAATACGGCCGGGAAGCGTACTTCCCGGCGAAAATTTTTTTAAAGATATATCTCCGCTTCCACGAAGGTCCGGTCCTTCCTGGACTGGCCGCCGATGGCGCTCACGGCTCCCTTGCCCCGGCCCCGGATGGAGATCACGTCCCCCTCCGATATGGGCGCGTCCACATGGAGGCACACCGCGTAGTTGAGGCTGACCGCCCCGGCCCGGATCAGCTCCGCCGCGGCGGTGCGGGATATGCCGAACATGTCCCCGGCCACCGCGTCCAGCCGCAGGCTCTTTACCGTGAAGCGGACCTTTTTCACCTTCCGCTCCGGCGCAGGCACGTCCGCGAGGGGGCAGGGGACCGTCTTCAGGGTCACATGCCCGGCCTTGGTGAGTTCCTCCGTCAGGAGCTTTTCCACCGAGGGCAGGCAGAAGATATAGGCCCTATCGCCCAAGACCCGAAAGTCCCCGATCCACTCCCTGCGGATGCCAAGGCCCAGGGCCGCGCCCATGTAGTCCCGGTGGGTGGGCTGGCCGAAATAGGCCGTGACCGCCACGGCCCGGATGTATTCCGCCGGGTCGAAGTCCGCTTCCTCCTGCCAATAGGGCAGGAAGAAGGCGCACTTGCGCTCGCAGCGCGGCCCGCCCCCGTCCAGATGGAGGGGCACGTCACGAAGACGCTTCGCCCAGGCGGCGACGTCCATCTGCTCGGCCATGGTGAGAAAGCCGGTGGACGTGACCATGCTCTGGCGCTGGCACCGGTCCGCCAGGTCCTCGATGCGCTTTTCCAAATCTTTTTCCATTAAAACTGCGACCTCTTCACCGCCTGGGCGATCTGGTCCAGGACCCAGTCCACCTCGGCCTTGAATTCCCCCGAGGACGTCCGCAGCACCCCGGACCGGAAAGCACCCAGCTGTACTAGCCGGTCGGAGGTGACCACCCGGACGGTCTCGTTCTTGCCGATGTCGTTCACCAGCCGCTCGATATACATGTCCGCGCTCTCGCCCTCTTTGGTGTAGGCCACCCGGACGCCGCCCACGCTGTCCCGGGAGCCCTGGCCCCCGGGGACCTTGTAGGCGTCAAAGACCACAGCAAGATCGCACTTTGTATAGCCCTGGTAGTTTGCCAGCATGTCCAAAAGCTTCCGCCGGGCCAGGTCCAGGCCCTGTCCCGCCAGGGCTTTCAGCTCGTCCCAGGCGAAGATCACGTTATAGCCGTCCACGATGATGTGCTCCTTGCCCTTGCGAGCCCGCAGCTCCACGTCAATGGCGCTGTTGACCTGGGGGGCGGCGTACTGCCGGCGGCGGATGGGCCCGAATTCCCGGACCATGATGGCCTCCAGCTCTTTGTCGTCGATGTCCAGGTTTTGCCGCCGGACCTGGGGCGCGGCCCCTTCCACCGGCTGGGCGGGGCTTTTCAGGCCGCTTTCCAGGTGCATGTACTCGCCCACCTTGTCCCACTTGACGGTGAAGCCGCCGCCATGGGCGCAAAAGACGCTGTCAGGGGTATTCTCCAGGTCCGCCTCCGGGTCGTAGCCCATGGCCTGGACCACCGCGTCCTGGTCCCGGCAGGGCCGGCAGCCCTCCACATGACAGCTGAACCGGCCCCGGCCGCCGGTATAGGCCGCCACCTGCGCGGCGTAATCGCCCATGGCGGACACCGGGGCCGCCCCGGTCAGGGACACCCGGCCGTCCCCGGCGGGGACGGGGCTTTCATGGGTGCCGCCCATGGAGCGGATATCGGTGATGGCCCGGCCGATCTGGTCGGCGGGGACCTCCAGATGAAAGGCGTACCAGGGCTCCAGCAGCACGCTCTCCGCCTGCATGAGCCCCTGGCGCACCGCCCGGTAGGTGGCCTGGCGGAAGTCGCCGCCCTCGGTGTGCTTGATGTGGGCCCGGCCCGCCAAGAGCGTGATCTTCACGTCCGTCAAGGGCGAGCCCGTCAGCACCCCCAGATGCTGCTTTTCCGCCAGATGGGTCAGGATGAGCCGCTGCCAGTTCCGGTCCAGCAGGTCCTCCGGACAGGCCGTGTCCAGCACGACGCCGCTGCCCGGGGTGCCGGGCTCCAGCAGCAGATGCACCTCCGCGTAGTGGCGCAGGGGTTCAAAATGCCCCACGCCCTCCACCGGGCCGGCGATGGTCTCCCGGTACAGGACCCGGCCCGCGTCGATGTCCACATCCACGTCGAACCGCTCCTTGATAAGGCTTTTTAGCACCTGGATCTGGACCGCGCCCATGAGCTGGACGTGTATCTCCCCCAGCGCCTCCCGCCAGAGGATGTGCAGCTGGGGCTCTTCTTCCTCCAGAAGCTTCAGCTTCGGCAGCATCACCCGGGCGTCGCAGCCCTTGGGCAGCACGATCCGGTAGCCCATGGCGGGGGTCAGGTACGGCTCGTCCCCGTCCGGCTCCGCCCCAAGGCCCTGACCCGGCCAGGTGGCGGAAAGCCCCGTCACCGCGCAGACCCGGCCCGCCGGGACAGTGTCCGCCGTGTCGTATTTCACGCCGGAATAGAGCCGGATCTGGCTGATCTTTTCCTCCAGGGGCTCCGTCCCGCCAAGGGGCAGATACCGCAGCCCCATCCGCACGGAGAGCTCGCCGCCGGTGACTTTCAGGTAGGTGAGCCGGGCGCCTTGGGCGTCCCGGCCTATTTTGTAGACCCGCGCGCCGAATAGGTTGGGATAGACAGCCGGGGCGGTATACCGGGCCAGCCCCTCCAGAAATCCCTCCACGCCCTCCAGCTTTAGCCCGGAGCCAAAATAACAAGGGAACAACTTCCGCTCCTTTATAAGCCGGACGGTCTCCCCGTCGGGGACCGTCCCGGCGGCCATATAGGCGTCCAGCGCCGCTTCGTCCAGCATGGCCACGGCCTCGTCCCGTTGGGCGGCGGAGGCGGGGGAGAAGTCCACGCAGCCCTCTCCCAGCCGGGCGCGTATATCCGCCAGCAGCGCGGCCTTGTCCGCGCTGGCCACGTCCATCTTGGTGACGAACAAAAACGTGGGGACCTGGTACCGGCGCAGCAGGGTCCAGATGGTCTCCGTGTGGGCCTGGACCCCGTCCGTGCCGCTGATGACCAGGATGGCATAGTCCAGCGCTCGCAGCACCCGCTCCGCCTCCGGGGAGAAGTCCACGTGCCCCGGGGTGTCCAGCAGCGTGACCCTGGTCTCGCCAAGGTCCAGGATCGCCTGCTTGGAGAAGATGGTGATGCCCCGAGCCCGCTCCAGGTCGTGAGTGTCCAGAAAGGTGTCCCGATGGTCCACCCGGCCCAGCTTGCGGATCCGCCCCGTCAGATAGAGCATGGCCTCCGACAGGGTGGTCTTGCCCGCGTCCACGTGGGCAAGTATGCCGATGGTTAGATCTTTCATAAAAAACGCTCCATAACATAGAAAACCGCCGGACCATGTGACCGCGGTCCGACGATTTCCTATGGATTGAGGACAAAATGAAAAAGATGAAACTGACTCTTGCTGTGTCTTATAGTACAGACCGTATATTACAAAATAAAGTAAAATCCTGTTACAAAAGTATTAAGTTTTGTGAAAAGTGCAAAAAGTTACCATAATCCTCAGTCAAAGGCGAAGCCCCACCACAGGTCGGCGGGCAGATGGGCGTCCCGCTCCGGGTCCAGACTGCCCAGCATGAAGGGCCGGACGATGCCGGGGGAGGTGAAGTACACGGGGGAGCGCACGACATACTTTTCCGCCGGGAAGCGGGCGGCGATGGCGGCGATGGCGTCCATGCCGTCGTTGTCCGCGTCCAGCAGCTCCGGCACCCGGCATACGCCGTGGTCCATCTCCACGGCGGCCACGTCCCCGTCCAGAGAGAAGAACCCCCCGCCGAAGCGCTGCATGTGGTAGGTCTCCAGAGCCAGGTAGCTGCCGCTCATGACCGCGTAGGGCCGGCCCCGGAGGATGGATTTGCGGCGCAGGTAATACTCTCCGGCGGAGATGGGCGTCGCCTCCGCCGCCCGGACGCCCCGCAGGTCGTCGGGGGTGAATTCCGCCTCCCGGATGAAGCTCACCGGCACGCAGCCGTTGGCCTTTTCGTAAAAGGCGTACTGCTCCGCCCGGGCGGGCAGCACACAGGCCGCGTCCGCCCGGGTCAGGGCCAGTTTGGTGCAGGCCTCGTACACCGCCGTGCCGATGCCCCGCCGGCGATAGGCCGGGTCCGTGGCAAGGGCGTAGGTGTAAAACGTGGAGTAGGACCGGCCCGAGGGCGGAAACAGCACGGGACCGGCCATGATGTACATGGCCGAGACGGGCTTGCCGTCCGCCTCTGCCACCAGGCAGGCGCCGGGCTTTAAGAACATGGAGTGGTATTTTTCGATATAGGCCCGATCGTCCTCGAAGGCCGTCTGCCACAGGTCGATCAGCGCGGGTACGTCCTCCGGCTGCCAGAGGCGGATCTTGTATTCATCCATTGGGAAACACCACCTTATATTTTTCCACCATCCCCTCGGGATGGTAGCTCAATTTGGACTGACGCAGAGAAGGCCGGCCCGTGTCGTCCTCCCGGTTGATCCACCGGACCTGGGGGTGGACGGCGCGGATATACCGGACGAATTCCCGGTTGATCATGGGGTAGGCCCCGTTGAGATCGGCGTAGGCCTTTTCAAAGTGGGCGTCGAAGGTGTCCGGCCGGATCATCTCCCCGATGGAGAAGGCCGCCACGCTCTCGTCTACCCACAGCACGCCCCCGTCCAGGCCCAGGTAGGCAAAGTACGCAAAGGCCCGCTGGATGGCCCGGTACTCGTCCTCGATGCCGTCGCCGCCGTCCTTGCCGCAGGTCTCCATCCACCGGTCCAGCATCCGCCGGCAGGCGGGCACGGCCTCCGCCGTGAGGGGGGTGAAGCGCCAAGCGTTTTCCTGCTCGAAGCGGTGGATGTGGTTGCGCTTGCCGTGCAGATGCTTGCCGGACAGGGTATCCAGCCGCTGGGCGGAGTAGAGATAGTCCCACAGGTCCCGCTCCGGCGTGATTTGGCACTGGCCGCCGAAGAGCGCCTCCACCAGGGGCAGATGGTCCGCCGTCACGCCCCGCAGCACAAAGGGAAAGCCCTGAGCCGCCGCGAAAGCGCGCATCTCCGCCAGCGCGGGGGCCGCGTCCCCGCTGCCAACGGGCCAGGCGAAAAAGGGCCGGTCCTCGTAACAGGGCATGGTGACCATGCGGCCGCCCAGCCGGCCCACCTGCTGGCGGTACGTCTCGTCCCAGAGGAAGATATTGCCGAAGTTGTAGTCCGCGCTGGGGGAGTTCTCCACCAGCACGATGGGGTCTATCCACGTCTTGTCGGCCAGGCCCACAGGGTGCAGTTCAAGCATGTAGTTTGGCGATCTCCTGCTGCAGTGATTTCAGGTCCACGAAAGTCTCCGGCCGCTTGGAGGGGTCCCGGAGCAGGGCGGAGGGGTGGTACATGGCCATGGCCCGGCGGCCTGCCACGTCGAACCACTGGCCGTGCTCCTTTGTAATGCGAAAGTCCGGCTTGATGTAGGCCATGGCCGCGATCCGGCCCAGAAAGACGATGATGGCCGGGTCCACCAGGGCGATCTGCCGGTCCAGCCAGCCGATGCAGGCGGCCTGCTCGTCGGGCAGGGGGTCCCGGTTCCGGGGCGGGCGGCACTTGACGATGTTGGCGATGTAGACCTTTGTCCTATCCAGGCCGATGATCTCCATCATGGTGTCCAGCAGCTTTCCCGCCGGGCCCACGAAGGGCTCGCCCTGCAGGTCCTCCTGCTCGCCGGGGCCCTCGCCGATGAACATCACGTCGGCGTGCTCGTTGCCCACGCCGAAGACAAGGTGGGTCCGCGTCCTGCCCAGCTCGCAGTTCATGCACCCGGCGCAGTCGGCCCGCAGCTTTTCCCAGGTGTCGTCGACCGCTGCCGGGGCGTTATTCTCGTTTTCCAGTATCCAATCCATATCAGTCCAGCTCGCTCTGGCCGGTGTAGAGCATGTAGTACCGACCCTGCTGGGCCAGCAGATCCTCGTGGCTGCCCCGCTCCACG
>CANRBG010000040.1 GCA_947628805.1 uncultured Oscillospiraceae bacterium
TGGCATAAGCAACACCCCATTCGTTATCAGTATACCATACTGTCTAACAAATGGGGTGCTGTTCATATCTGCGGCGCGTTTTTTCACACTTTTTTACTTCCCGTGGCGCTCGATCAGATATTCGATGGCCAGGCGGTAGCCGTCAAAGCCGTAGCCCGCGTAGGTCCTCTCACAGGCCATGCCCGCGTAGGAGATATGGCGGAAATCCTCCCGCTTCGACACGTCGGAAAGATGCACCTCCACCGCCGGGATAGACACCGCTTTCAGCGCGTCCAGGATGGCCACGCTGGTGTGGGTGTAGGCCGCCGGGTTGATCACGATGCCGTCCACGGCCCCGTAGGCCGCCTGGATCCGGTCCACGATGGCCCCCTCGTGGTTGGACTGGAAGATGTCCGCCTCTACGCCCCGGTCCGCGCAGACCTTTTCGATGAACGTCGTCAGATCGGCGTAGCTGTCCGAGCCGTAGATGCCCGGCTCCCGGATGCCCAGCATGTTCAGGTTGGGCCCGTTGATGACCAGTATCCTCATTGAAACGCCTCCATGATCCGCGCCACGGTCTCCAGCAGGGAACCGTTGTTGTCCACGATGATGTCCGCGAACGCGGCGTATTTCTTTTTCCGCTGGGCGTACAGGGTCCCGGCGGTATTTTTTTGCGAAAGGGGCCGGCCGGCGGTGGGCAGCTTGGAAAGGTCCCGCTGCAGCCAGACGATGGTCCCGTTCTGGTGCAAAAGCGGGTAGTTTTCCGCCACGGTGACGCAGCCGCCTCCCGTGGAGATGACGGCCCCGGAGCCCTTGCCCAGCCGGGCCAGCACCGCCGTCTCCCGCCGGCGGAAGCCCGCCTCACCCTCGGCCTGGAAGATGGCCGGGATGGTCATGCCGGCCTCCCTTTCGATCTCCTTGTCCGCGTCCAGCAAAGGCCGGCCCAGCCGGTGGGACAGCTCCCGGCCCACGGCGGATTTGCCACAGCCCGGCATGCCGATCAGAACGATGTTGGCGAGATGGCGGGAGAGAGTTGACATAATTTCTTCTATCTTGCTGTCCGGAACAGGCCGCCCCGCGAACTGCTCCCCGCTGCGGCACGCCTGGGCCACCAGCATCCCCAGGCCCCCGGCGTGGGGGACGCCCAGTTTTTCCGCCTCCAGCAAAAATGCCGTCCGCTGGGGGTTATACACCACATCGAATACCCCCTCGCAGGCGGGGAAGTCCCCCACCGCCGCCGGGGAAACTCCCACGTCCGGGAACATGCCCAGGGGGGTGGTGTTCACCAGTATCCTGGCGTCGTGGTGCTTGGAAAGGTTAACATAATTATTTTCCCCGGACCGGGAGATGGACACGATGGGGTCCGCGCCCAGGTCCGCCAGGGCGGCCTTGACGGCCAGAGAGGCCCCGCCGGTACCGAAGACCAGAGTCTTTTTGCCCCGGACATCCACGCCGGACCGTTCCACGATGTAGCGGAAGCCGGCGTAATCGGTGTTGTCCCCCCGCCAGCCGGAGGCTGTCCGGACCAGGGTGTTCACGCTGCCGATGCGTCGGGCGGCGTCGGACAGCGCCGCGCAGTAGGGGACCACGTCCTTTTTGTAGGGGATGGTCACGTTCATGCCGTCCAGGTCCGTGGTCCGCAGGAAGCGGTCCAGGTCCTCCGGCTCCACCTCGTAGAGCCGGTAGTCATAGTCCGCCAGCATGGCGTGGATCTGGGGGGACCAGCTGTGGCCCAGCTTGCGGCCCAGCAGGCCGAACTTTTTGTGCTCCTTATTCTCCATGGGCATCCTCCATGCGCCTGGTCTGATAGGCCCGGCTGGCGGCCATGATGGGGCCGTAGAGCCCGGCGATCAGTTCGGCGGTCCCGGGCCGGCAAAGGGAGCGGATGGCCCGGGTCTTCTGCTCCTCCCGGCCCTGATCCAGCACGGAAAGACCGTGGGCCTTTTTGTAGTCCGCGATGGCGGCGGCGATGTCCATACGCTTTTCCAAAAGTGCCACCAGCTCCCGGTCCACCGCGTCGATCTGTTGGCGAAGATCGTTTAAATCCATATCCATGTCAGCACCTGCTTTCCAATAGGGCGTCGTAAAGGGCCACGGCGGCGGCGGCCTCCACGCAGGGGACCGCCCGGGGCACGATACAGGGGTCGTGGCGGCCCTGGACGGTCAGCTTCACGTTCTCGCGGCTTTCCAGGTCCACGCTGTCCTGTTCCAGGCCGATGGAGGGGGTGGGCTTGAAGGCGGCCCGGAACACCAGGGGCATGCCGCTGGTGATGCCACCCAAAATGCCCCCGTGGTGGTTGGTCCGGGTGCGGACCGCGCCGTTTTCATCGTAATAAAAGGGGTCGTTGTTCTCGCTGCCCCGCATAGTTCCCACCTGGAAACCCGCGCCGAATTCCACGCCCTTCACGGCGGGGATGGCGAAAAGGGCCTGGGCCAGGCGGTTTTCCATGCCCCCGAACATGGGCTCGCCCAGTCCGGCGGGCACGCCGTCGCACACGCACTCGATCACCCCGCCCACGGAGTCCCCGGCGGCCTTTACCTCCGCCAGGAGCTTTTCCATGGAAGCCGGGTCCGTCTCGCCGCCGATGGAGGCGATGCGGGCGCGCACCGTCACGCCTTCTTTTGCCAAAAGCTGCAGGGCAAGGCCCCCGGCGATACACAGGGGCGCGGTGAGCCGGCCGGAGAACTGGCCGCCACCGGCCACGTCCCGGCCGGGGCCGTACTTCGCAAAGGCGGCGTAGTCCGCGTGACCCGGCCGGGGGACGCGGCGGAGCGCGTCATAGTCGGCGGAGCGGGCGTCGGCGTTTCGGATGATGGCGGTCACCGGCGCGCCGCAGGTGTGTCCGTCCACCAGGCCCGCGATGAATTCGGGGGCGTCCGCCTCCTTGCGGGCGGTGGACCAGGCCCCTCTCCCCGGGGCCCGGCGGGCCAGGAACGCCCCCAGGGCCTCCATGTCCGGGGCGAAGCCGGCGGGCAGGCCCTCGATGGTCACGCCGATGGCGGGGGCGTGGGACTGGCCGAAGATGGTGAAGCGGTAGCGGCTGCCAAAGCTGTTGCTCATGGTTCGTCGTCCTCCAAAGCGGCCCGGCCGCCGAGCCGGGCGAAGTCGTCCCAGAAAGCGGGATAGGATTTGTTTACGGCCTGGGCGCCGGTGAGGATGACGGGCCCGTCGCAGACCAGAGACGCCACCGCCGCGCTCATGGCGATCCGGTGGTCGTTGCAGCTGTCCACGGCCCCGCCGGTCAGGCGGCTTTTGCCCGTGATAACAAGGCCGTCGGGCCGCTCTTGCACGTCCCCGCCCAGGGCCGTCAGCAGCCCCGCCGTGGTGGCAAGCCGGTCGCTCTCCTTGATGTGCAGCCGCCCGGCGTTTATAAATTCCGTTCTGCCCGGGCTCACCGCCGCCAGCACGCTCAGCACCGGCACCAGATCCGGCACGTCCTGGCAGTCCACCACCGCGTTCCCCGCCGCGATAGCCGCCGCCAGGGGCACCACCGCCCGGTCCCCCTGGGGGGAGTCCGGGTCCAGGCACGTGACGGTCAGGGAACCGCCGCCGCAGAGACGGTCCGCCACGACCCAGAAAGCGGCGTTGGACCAGTCGCCCTCCACCGCGGCCCGGCCGGGGGAGACATACCGCCCCCCGGTGGGGACGGCGTAGACGTTATGGGAAAAGGGACAGTCTATCCCGAACCGGGCCAGGGCCCGGACCGTCATGGTCACATAGGCGGCGGATTCCAGCTCCCCGGTCAGTATGATCCGGCTGTCCCCATCCAGCAGGGGCAGGGCGAACAGCAGCCCGCTGATGAACTGGGAGGACACGTCTGCAGCGATGGTATAGTTCCCAGGCAGGAGTTTTCCGTCCACGGCGATGGTGTCCGGCGTGGGCCGGGTAAGCTCCGCCCCATGGGCACACAGTTCCTCCCACAGGGGGGACAGAGGCCGCTCCGGCAGCCGCCCGTGCATTTTGATGGTTGCCCGGGCCCCCAAAGCGCAGACCACCGGCAGCAGGAAACGCAATGTGGACCCACTCTCCCCGCAGTCCAGCAGGGGCCGGTCCGGGATAGTCCGGATGGGGGAGACGGAAAAGACGCCGTTTTTATAGGAAATGTCCGCACCGAGGGCCCCCAGGCAGTCCGCCGTGGCGGTGATGTCCGCCGACAGGGTGGGACAGGCAATGACGGTGGGCCGGTCCGCCAGGGCCGCGCAGATCAAAAGCCGGTGGGCCTGGCTCTTGGAGGCGATGGCCGGGATGGTCCCGGCCAGGCGGGAGGGGGATAGGACCGCTCTCATGTCAAAGCCCCGCTTTCATGAAGTCATACAGCGCCTGCCGGTCCATGGGCCGGATACCGCACCGGCCGATGGCCTCCGGCACGATCACGTTCACCGCCGCGCCGGCGCGTTTTTTGTCCGACAGCATCCGCTCCAGGAGGATGTCCAGGGGATAGGCGGTGCGGATAGGCAGACCGAATTTTTCCAACAGAGCGTCCACCCGCGCCGGCAGGTCCGGGGGGCAGACGCCGTATTGGGCCGCCGCCCGACAGACGACAGCGGTGCCCACGGCCACAGCCTGGCCGTGGGTGAGGGCAAAGCCGCTCTCCGCCTCCACCGCGTGGCCCAGGGTGTGGCCCAGATTCAAAAGGGCCCGGCGGCCCGTGTCGAATTCGTCCTCCGCCACCACGTCTCGTTTGTGCTCCACGCACCGGGCGATCAGCGCCTCCCGGTCAAAGTCCCGGCCCTCCCGCTCCAGCTGGGCGAACAGGGGCTCGTCGAAGAGGATGGCGGTCTTTATCACCTCCGCGCAGCCGGAGGCGAAGTCGGTCTCGGGCAGGGTGGAGAGGGTTTCCGTGTCGCACAGCACCAGCCTTGGCTGCCAGAAGGCCCCCATCAGGTTCTTCCCGGCGGGCAGGTCCACGGCGGTCTTGCCGCCCACGGAGGAATCGATGGCCGCCAGCAGGGTGGTGGGGATCTGGATGTAGTCCACGCCCCGCATGTAGGTAGCGGCGGCAAAGCCGGTCAGGTCCCCCGTCATGCCGCCCCCCAGGGCGATAAACATGTCCGAGCGGGTCAGGCGGCGTTCGGCGGCGAAATTCAATATCTCTACGAGGCTTTGGGCGGTCTTGCTGGCCTCCCCGTGGGGGAGAGTGTACGCGTCCCCGGCGAGACCGGCGGCATCCAGGCTCTTGACGCACGCGTCCGCCCACAGGGGCCCCACGTTGTCGTCTGTCACCAGCAGATACCGGCCCGCCTTGGGGCACAGGTCCCGGACCCGGCTGCCCAGAGAGGACAGCAGGCCGGGGCCGATCAGCACGTCGTAGGGGGCGGAGGCGGGCACATGGACCGTTTTCATCCGTCGATCTCCTCCTTGCGTTTTCTGCCCTCGTCCAGCAGGGCCCGGAGGGCGTCGAAGTCATTGTCCGCGATGGCCTGCCGGTAGGCCCGCATGCTGGCGATGAAGGCGTCCAGCTCCGTGAGCATATTGTCCCGGTTGTCCAGCATCAGCTCGCTCCACATGTCCGGATTCAGCCAGGCCACCCGGGTAAGGTCCTTGTAGCTGCCGGCGGAAAAGCCCTTGTGCCGGGCGGCGGTGGGGCTTTTGATGTAGCCGTTGGAGACGATGTGGCACATCTGGGAGGTGAAGGCGATCATCTCGTCGTGGGCCTCGGCGGTGGTGACGCTGACCCGGCCAAAGCCGGCGGGCTTCAAGAGGTCCTTCACCCGCTGCAGGAAAGCCGCGTCGTCGAACCGGGGCGGCACGATCACCATGGGGGCCCGGTCGTAGAGGTTCGCCTTGGCGTACTTGAAGCCGGAATACTGGGTGCCCGCCATGGGGTGGCCCCCCACATAGGTGAAGCCGTGCTTCTCCGCCAGGGGGAACGCGAACCGGCAGATCTCCCGCTTCACCCCGGCGCAGTCCATGACCACGCCGGTCTTGGAGAAATCGTCCGCGTGGGCGGTCATGTAGTCCATGGCCGCCTGGGGGTACAGGGCGATCAGCACCAGGTCACAGTCTTTCAGGTTCTCGCCGGTCAGTTCCCCGTCGATGGCCCCGTCCAACATGGCAAATTCCGTCACGGACGGGCTCCGGTTGGTCCCCAGGACGGTGACGGAGGGGTCCCGCTTGTACGCCTTTGCCAGGGACCCGCCGATGAGCCCCAGTCCCACCACGCCTACCGTCATGGCCGCACGACCTCCAAAACCCGCTTCATCTGGCCCATCAGGTGGTCGAACTGGACCGGGGTCAGGCTCTGGGCCCCGTCGCACAGGGCGTGCAGGGGGTCGTTGTGGACCTCCACCATGATGCCGTCCGCGCCGGCGGCGGCCGCCGCCAGGGCCATAGAGGGCACCAGGCTGGAATGGCCGGTGGCGTGGCTGGGGTCCACCACCACGGGCAGATGGCTCAGCTCGTGCAGCACCGGCACCGCCGACAGGTCCAGGGTGTTGCGGGTGTAGGTCTCATAGGTGCGGATGCCCCGCTCGCACAGGATCACGTTCTCGTTGCCCCCGGCCATGATGTACTCCGCGCTCATGAGAAGCTCCTTCAGGGTGTTGGCAAGGCCCCGCTTGAGCAAAATGGTCTTGTCGGTCCGGCCCAGGCCCTTCAAAAGCTCGAAATTCTGCATGTTCCGGGCCCCCACCTGGATCACGTCCACATCCGCGAACAGGTCCAGGTCCCGCAGGTCCATGATCTCCGACACGATGGGCAGGCCCGTGTCCTTTTTCGCCTCGCTGAGAAGCTCCAGCCCCGTGGCGTGCAGGCCCTGGAAGTCGTAGGGGCTGGTCCGGGGCTTGAAGGCGCCGCCCCGCAGGAGCTTGGCGCCGCTGGCCTTCACGGACTCGGCGATGCCCACGATCTGCTCCCGGGTCTCCACGGAGCAGGGCCCGGCGATGACGGCGAAGTGGCCGCCGCCGATGAGCACGCCCCCGGCGTTGACCACCGTGTCCTCCGGGTGGAATTTCCGGTTGCATTTTTTAAAGGGCTCGCTGACCCGCTTCACGGACTGGACGATCTCCAGGCTCTCCAAGAGCTCCATGTCGATGTGGGCGGTGTCGCCTACCAGACCCAGGATGGTGTACTCGTCGCCCTTGGATACGTGGACCTGGACCTGCTGGCCTTCCAGCCAGTGGATCAGGTGGTCCCGCTGCTCGTCGGTGGTGTTGGGCTTCAATACGGTGATCATGGTGTTCTCCTTTACAAAAAAAGCTGTGCGGCCGATGTGCCGCACAGCTTGGATATCGTGTCAGATCGCTTTTTCGCAGCACAAATCGCTATTACTTTCCGAAAAAGTAATAGTAATAAAAGCTGCCGAAAAAGTTACGATCCATGGATAAAAGCTCCTTTTGCTCGAAAGACAGTGATATTATAGGACCGTTCCGGCAAAAAGTCAACCTTTTGCGCGGAAAAAGCGCTTACCCGGCCCGGGAGGAAAACAGCGCCGGCATATCCCAGGGCAGGGGATGGGGCTCCGTCTCCGGCGGGACCGGCGCGGCCGGGGCGGCCGTGTGATGCACCTTGCCCCGCAGGCGCATATAAAGCCGCTCCGCCAGCCGGTACGCCCCGTAGACCACCGGCTTGTAGGGGGCGTACACCTCCCCGATGAATCGGACCAGGTCCCCGCCGAAGCGCCGCTTGAAAAGGTACAGCCCGTTGGATATGTCCGTGTTTTCCAGCACGCCCCGCAGATCGTATACCCCGTCGCCCCGGGCCGCCGCCCGGCGGATCATCTCCCATTGGAGCAGGTAGTTCGGCATCACGCTGCGGTGCCGGTCCGAGCTGGCCCCGTAGGCGTACCAGGTCTTGTCCCCGTAGAAGATGGAGATGGCCCCGGCGATGGGCTCGTCCTGGAAATAGGCCAGCAGCAGCGTCATGTGCTCCGGGCCCATCTCGTCCCAGATCCGCTGGAAGTACTCCAGTGGCCGGGCCAGAAACCGATCCCGCCGGGCCGTCTCGCGCATGAGCTCGTAGAAGGCCGGCAGATCCTCCCGGGTCCCCTCCCGGACCGAGACCCCCCGCCGCTGGGCCAGGCGGATGTTGTAGCGCAGCTTGGCGGAAAAGCCCGCCATCAGCTCCGCCTCGCTCTTGCCCCGGATGTCCAGCCGGAACACGCTCCTGGGCTGGATCACGTCCCGGGCGTGCCGGGACCCGTCCCGGACCTTGCAGCCCAGGCTCTCCACGATGGCCCGGAAATCCCCGTCCCCGGCGGAGACGTCCGGCTCCATCCGCAGGGCCATGGCGTCGTACTTCCAGGCCAGCAGCTCCGCCCCCTCGATCAGCTGCCGGAGGCTAGACTGGTCGTGGGTGTCGCACACCGGCCCCCGGGCGCAGTACATCAGATTGCCGAAAAAGGGTATCTTCCGGATAAGTATGCTCATGCCGCCGGTGATGCGGCCCTGGCCGTCCTCCGCCAGGACGATCTCGTTTTTCCAGTTGCTCTTGACGGCGGCCCACTCCACGGACTGTTGGAAATTGCACCGCTCGTGGCGGCTGAGAAATTCCGTGTACTCCCGCCGGGAACGCTCGTCGGTCACATAGCGCATGTCTGATCCCCTCCCGTTTTTCGTTCTGTTTTGAATGACACGTCTGAATCCAATTTTGTGACAAGAAGTAACAAACCGTTTGTCCGTATGACGTCTCTGCCTGGCCGCCGGTCACGGACGTGCCGTAAATAATACGGTTTTTCCTGGCTGGCCGTTTCAATCGCGCTGTAATTTTTGTTACGAATACCATGGTAAAGGGGAAATATGAACAAAATGTGAACGGCCTCTTAGGCTTTCTTTAAGAATGGGGATGAAAAAAGCCCCCTCGCAGAGGGGGCGGCGGGAAACGGCGAAAAGGTCAGAAAAAGGTCTCGTATATCACCCGGATGAAGAAAATGGTCAGCACCAGGGCGATAAGGGGTTTGACGATCTTCGAGCCCTTGCTGGTGAAGCACCGGGCGCCCATGTAGTTGCCGGCGATGCCGAAAAGCCCGGCGGTAAGGCCCAGAGGCAGCCATACCTGTCCGTTGACGAGATAGGTGACCAGGGCGGCCACGTTGGTGGCCAGATTGATGGCCTTGGTGGTGCCGGCGGCGTCGTTCAGGCTCAGATGGGCCAGGCCCGTCAGCAGCAGCAGCAAAAAGGTGCCGGTGCCGGGGCCGTAAAAGCCGTCGTATACCCCCAGGGTCAGGGCCAATATGGCGCAGAGAGCATAGGTGGGTCCCGGGGCCAGGGGCGCCCGGTCAGGCGTGTCCATGGCCTTGCTTTTGAACACGTACAGGGCCGTCAGGGGCAGCACGAAAAGCAATATGATCCGAAATACCCGGTCGTCCACCAGCAGAGCCAGGTTCGCGCCGGCGGCGGAGCCCGCCAGGGCGAACGCCGCCCCCAGCAGACAGAGCTTGGGCTTCATGTACCCGGCCCGCCAGAATTTCACGGCGGTGACGGTGGTGCCCATGGCGGAGCTTATTTTGTTGGTGCCGATGCTCATATGCACCGGCAGCCCCGCGATCAGGTAGGCGGGCAGGCTGATGAGCCCGCCGCCGCCGGCGATGGCGTCTACGAAGCCCCCCAGGAATACCAGGGGGCACACGATCAAATACTGCGTCAACTGGGCCATATCCATCCTCGCGCCGGTTGACAGGGACCGGCCTTTTTCGTATAATTTCTACATACACTATATGCGCCCAGGCGCGGGTTTGCAAGGAGAAGTTTTATGATACGGACTTATAAGGGAAAGACCCCATTGGTGGATGAGAGCGTATTCGTGGCGGAGGGCGCCGCGCTGATCGGCGACGTGGCGATCGGGGAGGACTCCTCCGTCTGGTTCGGGGCGGTGCTCCGGGGGGACAACGAGCCCATCCGGATCGGCCGCCGGACCAGCGTCCAGGACAACGCCACCCTCCACTGTGACCCGGGCCACAAGCTGACCATCGGAGACGACGTGACCATCGGCCACAACGCGGTGGTCCACGGCTGCACCGTGGAGGACGGCGCCCTCATCGGCATGGGCGCGGTGGTGCTGGACGACGCGGTGGTGGGAGAGTATTCCATCGTGGGCGCGGGGGCCGTGGTGACCGCAGGCACGGTGATCCCGCCCTATTCGCTGGTGCTGGGCATCCCGGCCAAGGTGGTGAAGACCGGCCTGACGGCCCAAAAGGAATCCAACCTGAAAAACGCCGCCGGTTACGTGGCCCGGAAAAACGCCTATATGGCCGAGAGCTGACCGGACGACGGGATCGGGCGAAATACTTTGTTTTCCGACACTGGTTTTCTTTGACATGTCTACAAGATGTTGATATAATTTGTTGCGTAAAAGCATAATGCACGACTATACTATTTTAGGAGGATATCCCATGAAGAAGCTCTTTTCCCTGCTGATGGCGCTTGTGATAGTCCTGAGCCTGGCCGCGCCCGCACTGGCGGACGAGGCGGAGGGCGAGACCGTCACGGTGCTGTACACCAACGACGTGCACACCTACATCGACAAGGATCTGAACTACACCGTGGCAGCCCAGTACCGGGACACCCTGGATAATGTGCTGCTGGTGGACGCCGGCGACCATGTCCAAGGCACCGCTTTCGGGTCCATGGACAAGGGCAAGACCATCATCGACCTGATGAATCTGGCCCGCTACGATGTGGCCACCCTGGGCAACCATGAATTCGACTACGGCATGGAGGGCGCCATGAACGCCATCGAGTGGGCCCAATTCCCTTACGTGTCCTGCAACTTCTACCATGAGAAAGACGGCGTGAAAGGCGACAACGTGCTGGACGCCTACAAGGTCTTCGAGATAGGCGGCAGGAAGATCGCTTTCATCGGCATCACCACTCCCGAGTCTTTCACCAAGTCCACCCCCGCCTACTTCCAGGATGAGGACGGCAACTACATCTACGGCATCGCCGGCGGTGAGGACGGCTCTGACCTGTACGAGACCGTGCAGGAGGCCATCGACGCCGCGGCGGAGGAGGCCGACGTGATCATCGGCCTGGGCCACCTGGGCGTGGACCCGGCCTCCCAGCCCTGGACCAGCGAGGAAGTCATTGCCAACACCACAGGCTTTGACGCTTTCATCGACGGCCACTCCCACACGGAGGTCCCCATGGAGGAAGTGACGGACGCCGACGGCAACACCGTTATCCTGACCCAGACCGGCTCCTACTTCGATAACCTGGGCCAGATGACCATCGCCCCCGACGGCACCATCACCACGGAGCTTCTGACGCCGGCCGACGTGAAAGCCGCTCTGTATGACGTGGTCCTGGGCAAGCTGAAAGCCGGCGAGCTGACGGTGGACGATCTGGAGATCACCGTGGATAAGTGCATGACCGGCTGGATCGACCAGGTGAATGAGGAGCTGGGCGAGGTGATCGGTACCACCGAGGACGTGCTGGACAACTTCGCCGAGGACGGCACCCGTCTTGTCCGCAGCCAGGAGACCAACTCCGGCGACTTTGCCGCGGACGCGCTGTACTATCTGTTCAGCGAGACCAACCAGGTGGAGGGCCACCACGTGGATGTGGCCATCATGAACGGCGGCGGCATCCGCAATGAGGCCATCACCGGCGAGATCAGCTATCTGACCTGCAAGAACATGCATACCTTTGGCAACGTGGCCTGCCTGATCGAGGTCACCGGCCAGCAGCTTCTGGACGCGCTGGAATTCGGCGCCCGGGGCGTTGGCACCGGCGAGGAGATCGGCGGCTTCCTGCATGTGGCCGGGGCCCGGTACACCATCGACACCAGCGTGGATTCGTCCTGCACCATGGATGAAAAGGGCGTGTTCACCGGCGTGGACGGGGATTACCGGGTCAAGGACGTGCAGATCCTGGATCCCGAGACCGGCGAGTATGAGGATCTGGATCTGAAGGCCACCTACAACCTGGCCGGCTACAACTACACCCTGCGGGATCTGGGCGACGGCTTCTCCATGTTCCAGGGCTCCACCAACATCATCGACTATGTGATGGAGGACTACATGGTCCTGGCGAACTACGTCCAGTCCTTCAAGGACACGGACGGCGACGGTCTGCCCAATGTGACCGGGTATGAGGACCTGGAGGGCGACGGCCGCATCACCATCGAGTGACAGATATCCTGCGGCTGAAATATAGTCTGTCCCCGGCTCTTCGGAGCCGGGGACGTTCCTTTTTTGCGTTCATATTTCTTTCAAAAAATGTTAAATCTATCGTTAACATATTCCCGGCCAGGAGGCGTACAATGGGACCATCAAAAGGGGAACACCCCGATACCGAAAGGAAGCGCGTTAACATGTTTGAACATAAAAACGGAAAGAAGCTGGCCGGGAAAGTCCTGGTCCTGGCCCTGTGCCTGGCCATGCTGGCCGGCGTATTCGGCGGAACCACCCGTGCAAAGAGCGGCAGCGGCGGCTCGCTGGTCCTGGCCGCGGCGGACAGCCGTCAGGAGATGAGCGCGGCGGATATCTACGAACAGAACGTCAATTCCACCGTGGGCATCACCACCGCCGTCACCACTACCAACTACTGGGGCTATGAGACCCAGGCGGCGGCCGCCGGGTCCGGCTTCATCGTCACCGACGACGGCTATATCCTGACCAACTACCACGTGGTGGAGAACGCCGAGACCATCACCGTGGCCCTGTACGACGGCACCACCTACGACGGGGAGCTGGTCGGCTACGACGAGAGCAACGATATCGCGGTGCTGAAAGTGGACGCCGAGGACCTCATCCCCGTGACGGTGGGCGACTCCGCCGGCCTGCGGGTGGGCGACGAGGTGGTGGCTATCGGCAACCCCCTGGGCGAGCTGACCTTCTCCCTGACCGGCGGCATGATCAGCGCTCTGGACCGGGAGATCACCGTGTCCGGCGGCGTGACCATGGACCTGATCCAGACCGACTGCGCCATCAACGCCGGCAACTCCGGGGGCGCGCTGTTCAATATGTACGGCGAGGTGATCGGCATCACCAACGCCAAATACTCCAGCAGCGGTATGGGCGCGTCCATTGACAACATCGGCTTCGCCATCCCCATCAGCCGGGTAGCGGGCATCGTACAGAGCATCATCGAAAACGGCTACATCGCCAAGCCCTATATCGGCGTGACCATCTCCGACGTGAGCGCCGAGGCCAAGGGCTACGGCCTGCCCGAGGGGGCGGCGGTCAAGTCCGTGGAGGAGGACGGCCCCGCGGCAAAGGCCGGCCTGCAGGAGAACGACATCATCACAGCCGTGGACGGCCAGGCCGTCACAGGACGGCGGGACCTGTCCGACATCGTGGGCGCGGCCCAGGTGGGCAGCGATATCACCCTGACCGTCTACCGGCAGGGTGAGGAGATGGACGTGACCGTGACGGTGGGCGAGAAGACCCAGGACGCCCTGCCCACGCCAACGCCGGAGCCGGAACAGGAACCCGCCCAGGAGAGCGGCGGCAGCCGGGGCGACTGGGATGATTTCGGCAATTCCCTGGAGGACTTCCTCCGTCAATTTGGACAAGAGCACATTGGGTAACCTATAGTCGATCAAATGCAAGCATTTGATCGAGAAGGCTTCGGCCCTCGTCGTCGCCCACAGGCCAGGTTTCCCTTTGCCGCAAGCGGCAAAGCTCGAATGGCCCGTGGCTCCTCCTCTCCCCACAAAGCAGGCTTTGTGGGGACCCCAATAGGCGCAAAGCACCCCCGCCTGATAGGCGGGGGTGTTCACGCTTGCGGGCCGCAAAGAATGATTTCCCAGGCATATGTCCTGTGAAATCATATCCAACCTTTTTCGGCTTTGCGGAGCCGAACTCTGCGAGGCTTTGAGCGATTAATTGATCTTTAATGTTTCCCACAATGTATTGATATAGTCCAGGGTCTCGGGGTCCAGGTTCCGGTAGGCGTAGGCGTTGTACTGGGCGGCGAAGTCGTCCCAGCCGGGGTAGAGGATGGACATGGCGTCCTCGCCCATCTCGTCGATGTAGTCCGGGTCCTCATACACCAGCGTGTTGGGGGAGGCGTAATAGGTGTACTCGGCGTTGGCGACGGCGGGGCCGGCGGACAGCATGAAGTTGATGAAGATCTCCGCCAGATCCTTGTTCTGGCAGCAGGAAGGGATGCACATGGCGTCGATGTAGAAGTTGGTGGGATCGGGGTAGTAGAAGCGCAGGTCCACCGTGGGGGCCTGGGCGTCCAGCATGGTGAAGTAGTCCCCGGCGTAGTAGGGGGCCACGGCGGCCTCGCCGGCCTCCATCATGTTATAGACCTCGTCCATGACGTAGCTGCGCACAACGCCCCGCTGCTCCAGGAGACTGTCCAGTGCCTGATCCCAGACGGCGCGGTCCGTGGTGTTCACGTCCAGCCCGGCCCGGTACATGGCGGTGCCGAAGGCGTCCCGGGAGTTGTTGAACTGGAGGATCTGGCCGGCGTATTTCTCGTTCCAGAGCAGATCCCAGCTTCCCGCGTCGGCCTCGTCCACCACGTTGGCGTTGTAGATGATCCCCACGATGCCGTAGGCGTAGGGCACGGAGTAGGCCCCCTCCGGGTCATAGTAAAGGCCCTGGAAGTCGTCCGAGATATACTGGGCGTTGGGGATGTTCGCCATGTTCAGGGGCAGGAGCATATCCTCCGAGATCATCCGGGCGATCATATAATCGGAGGGGATCACCACATCGTAGCTGACCGCCCCGGAGGACAGCTTGGCGTACATGTCCTCGTTGGAGGCGAAGGTGGTGTAGTTGACCTGTACCGGCCGGCCGAACTGCTCTTCATACCAGGCCTCGAATTCCGCCACCACGTCCATGGAGCCCTCGGAGCCGTCTGAGATGTACTCGCCCCAGTTGTATACGTTCAGCACCTGGGGCTTGTCGTCGGTCTCGGTGATGGCGAAGATCAGCGACGCGGTCATGGCCGCCAGCACCAGCGCGCCGCCGCCGATATACAGGGCCCGCTGGGTCTTGGGGCTCATGGGGGGACGGCCCTTTGCGGCCCGCTTGGCCTTGCGGGCGGCCCGGATGCGCTGGGAGTCTTCGCTGTCGGTCAGGTTGGACAGCAGCAGCAGCGCCAGTATCACGAAGAAGATCAGCGTGGCCAGGGCGTACATGTCCGGGGTCACGGTCTT
>CANRBG010000041.1 GCA_947628805.1 uncultured Oscillospiraceae bacterium
TACTTGCCGCCGGAGAACAGGTACAGGTCCAGATCCTGGTTGCTGCGGGCCTCCCACAGCCGCAGGATGTTGATGCGCTTGCCCTCGTAGCCCGCGATCAGCATGTCCCGGGGCACAGCCAGCACGCTGGTGTAGTTTTTCATGGTGGTGCGGCAGACGCCGGAGTGGTCCCACTCCTCCTCCACCTGGCCGCCGAAGCGGACCTCTCGGGTGTCCTCCTCCCGGGGCACCAGCCAGCCCAGGGCGCCCAGCGCCCAGCTGTCGGCGGTCTCGGTCTGGACGCCGTCTTTGATCACCTGCTTGAAAAGACCCAGCTCATAGCACAGCGAATAGCCCCAGGCGGGGATATCCAGCGTGGCCATGGAGTCGGAATAGCAGGCCGCCAGCCGGCCCAGCCCGCCGTTGCCAAGGCCCGCGTCCGGTTCCATCTCGAAGATGTCCGCCGCATTGCGGCCCATGTCCTCCAGGGCGCCTACCAGCTCCTTGCCCACGCCCAGGTTGTAGGCGTTTTTCATCAGGCTCCGGCCCAGCAGGTATTCCATGGACAGGTAGTGTACCTGCCGCTCGTCCTTGTGCTCCCGCTGTACGGCGATGATCCGGCTCATGACCTCCCGGATCACCTGGGCGGAAGCCAGAAATACCTGTTCGTCCGTGGCGTTGGCGCCGGTGGTGCCAAAGTGGGCGAACAGCTTATCCTCGATGGCTGCGTGCAGCTCGTCCCGTGTTATTTCTGACATATATAAACTCCTTTATAGAGAAAGAATGCAAATGGAAACGCGCTTCTGCCTCCGCCCCGCGGGACGGAGGCAGAGCGCTTAGGTTTACGGAAAGGGGACCACGATCGACCTGTGGTCAGACCGTCTCGCCCTTGGGGACCACGATGGGCAGTCTGTCCGTGCCGGACAGGAAGCAGCCCTCGGTGATGACGCAGTCCTTGTCGGCGATGACGCTGTTCAGCTTCGCGTCCGCCTGGATCACGGTGTCCTGCATGATGATGCAGTTTTTCAGCTTGGCGCCCTTTGCCACGTGGACGCCCCGGAAGAGGATGCAGTTTTCAAGCTCGCCCTCGATGTAGCAGCCGTCGGCCACCAGAGAGCCGCTGACCTTGGCCTGCTCGCCGTAGTAGGTGCTGACCTCGGCCCGCTCCTTGGTGCGGATGGGCAGCCCGTCCGAGGGGAACAGCTCCGCCAGCATTTTGGGCTGGAACAGCTCCAGACTGGCGTCGTAGTAGTCCCGGACGGAGGTGATCCGCCGGGCGTACTGGTTGTGCTCGTAGACGGCGATCTTGCCGCCGCCGGCCAGATAGTGGGCCAGGGCGTCCCGGTGGAAGTGGTTGTGGACCGCGTCGGAGCAGTAGTCCATCAGCTCCAGCAGGAAGTCCCGCTTCAGGATGTATATCTCCCGGGAGAACAGGCCCGGTCCCGGGCCGCCCTCGGAAAACAGCAGCGTCCGGGCATAGCCGTCCCCGTCCGGCACCAGCCGGTGGTGGGGGAAGGGACCGTACCCCTCCGAGCAGACGGCGGTGATGTCCGCGCCGGTCCGCATGTGTACGTCCACCGCCTTGCCCAAGTCGATGTTGCCCACCCAGTCGGCGGCGCACAGCACCACGTTCTCCTGGGGGATGTCCCGGATGTAGGAGCTGACGGAGCGCAGGGCCTCCATGCAGCCGTTGAAGTTGCCGGAGTGGGCCTCTTTCAGGCCGAAAGGCGGCAGCAGCCGCAGACCGCCGGTGCGCCGGGCCAGGCCCCAGTCCGCCCCGTTGGACAGGTGGTCCAGCAGGCTCTGGTAGTCCTTTTCCATGATGACGCCCACGTCCCGGACGCCCGCGTTGACCATGGCGGACAGGGCGAAATCGATGAGGCGGTAACGGCCGCCAAAGGGGATGGAGGCGCTGTTGCGGTGCTCCACCAGCTCCCGGAGCGCGGGCTCGGAGCTCAAAGTATAGATGATACCATGCAGATCGTTTCTCATGTCGCCACCAAATCATCATAGAGCATGGCGCCGGGCGCGACCTGCGCGCCGGGGCCAACAGTCACATCCGGGCCGCAGGTAGCTACGCCCCAGCTATCCGTCCCGTCCGGCTCCGTGCCCACATGGGCCCCCTTGCAGACCCGGACGTTCTCGCCCAGAATGGCGAAGCGCACCTCCGCCCCGGCCTCGACCACCGCGCCGGGCATCAGAACGCTGTATTCCACATGGGCGCCTTTCTCCACCACCACCTGGTTGGAGAGCACGCTGTTGAACACGGACCCGTCGATGATGCAGCCCTCCGTCACGATGGAGTGGCGGATATCCGCCTCCGGACCCGCCACGTGGGGCGGCCGGATAGGACTGCGGCTCATGATGGGCCAGCTGCTGTCGTAAAGGTCGATCAGCTCCGGGCTCAGCATGTCCATGTTGGCGTCCCACAGGCTGGTGATAGTGCCCACGTCACGCCAGTAGCCCTTGAACCGGTAGGCCCAGAGCTTCTCGCCGGCGTTCAGCAGGTCGGGGATGATGTTCTTGCCGAAATCCTGCTGACTGTCGGGATTGGCGTTGTCGTCGATCAGGGCCTGGCGCAGCTTGGACCAGGTGAAGATGTAGATGCCCATGGAGGCCAGATCGCTCTTGGGATGGGCGGGCTTTTCCTCGAAGTCGACGATGTAGCCGTCCTCGTTGCAGTTCATGATGCCGAACCGCTTGGCCTCGTCCATGCCCACCTGGATCACCGCGATGGTGCAGGCGGCGTCCTTCTCCTTGTGCTCCCGGAGCATGTCGGAGTAGTCCATCTTGTAGATGTGGTCGCCGGAGAGGATCAGGACATATTCCGGATCGTACACGTCGATGAAGTCGATGTTCTGATAGATGGCGTTGGCCGTGCCGGAGAACCAGTTGCCCTTTTCTCCGGCGGACATGTAGGGGGGCAGCACGAACACGCCGCCGTCGTCCGCGCTCAGGTCCCAGGGCTGGCCGGTGCCAAGATAGGCGTTGAGCTTCATGGGGCGATACTGGGTCAGCACGCCCACGGTGTCGATGCCGGAATTCGCGCAGTTGGACAGGGGAAAGTCGATGATGCGGTACTTGCCGCCAAAGGGGATATGGGGCTTTGCCACGTTAGCGGTCAGAGCATACAGCCGCGAGCCCTGGCCGCCTGCCAGAAGCATGGCGATACATTCTTTCTTCACGTACAGACCTCCTTGCCTTTATTGTTACGCGCCCCGCCACGGCGCGTGATGCACGATACTATTGCCGGTTGAAGATCTCCATGGCCCGCTGGGGGCCCCGGCGGATATATTCCTCCGCCGCCTGGGCCGCCCGGGCGCAGCCCTGGGAAAAGGCGTCCCAGTCGGCGTTCCGGGGCACGCCCAGTACCCAGTCGATCTGCTCCGCGCCCCCGTGAGGCGGCGCGCCCACCCCGATCCGCACCCGGGGAAAATCCTCCGAGCCCAGATGGGCGATGATGCTCTTCAAGCCGTTGTGGCCCCCGGCGGAGCCACGCTCCCGGACCCGCAGCCGGCCGCAGGGCAGGTTGATGTCGTCAGAGACCACCAGCACCCGCTCCGGCGGCAGCTTGTAAAACCGCGCCGCCTGGCCCACGGCCTGGCCGGATTCATTCATATAGGTCTGGGGTTTCATGACCAGCACGCTGGTCCCGTTTCCGTCCTCCAGGTCCCACCGGGCGGTCAGCGCGTGAAAACGCAGCCGGCTCACGGAAAGACCCTTGTCCTTTGCCAGCGCCTCCGCCGCCAGAAATCCCGCGTTGTGGCGGGTGCCGGCATATTTCGGACCCGGATTGCCCAAAAACACCGCCAGCCACTGGACCGGACCGCCCCGCAGGAACATCAGTCGAACAGGGACGACAGAGACTCGTCCTCGTAGATGCGGTGGATGGACGCGGCAAACACCGGCGCGGCGGAGAGATAGCGTATCTTCTCCACCGGGGGCTGATCCTTGGGATAGGGGATGGTGTCGAACAGCAGCAGCTCCTCCAGCACGCTGTTTTCGATCCGCTCCAGGGCCGGACCGGACAGCACGCCGTGGCTGGCGCAGGCGTAAATCTTGTTGGCCCCGCCGATCTCCTTGATGGCCTTGGCCGCGCCCACCAGGGACCCGGCGGTGTCCACCATGTCGTCCAGGATGATGACGTTCTTGTCCCGGACCTTGCCGATCAGGTTCATGACCTCGGACTGGTTGGCTTTCTCACGCCGCTTGTCCACGATAGCCAGGCCCACGCCCAGCTTCATGGCGAAAGTCCGGGCCCGGGCCACGCTGCCCACGTCCGGGGAGACCACCATATACTCGCCGCTGGCCAGATCGAAGCGCTTTTTGTAGTGGTTGGCGAACAGGGACCCACCTGCCAGATTGTCCACGGGGATATCGAAAAAGCCCTGGATCTGGGAGGCGTGCAGATCCATGGTCAGGACCCGGTCCGCCCCGGCCTCGGTGATCAGGTTGGCCACCAGCTTGGCGGAGATGGGGTCGCGGCTCTTGGCCTTGCGGTCCTGCCGCGCGTAGCCAAAATAGGGGATCACGGCGGTGATGCGGCCCGCGGAGGCCCGGCGCATGGCGTCGATCATCACCAAAAGCTCCATCAGGTTGTCGTTCACCGGCCCGCAGGTGGACTGGACCAGGAACACGTCCGCCCCCCGCACCGGCTCGTACACGGACACCGAACACTCTCCGTCCGCGAACTGGGTGCACACCGCGTTGCCCATGGAGATGTTCAGACAGTCGCATATGCCCTGTGCCAGAGCGGGATTGGCGTTGCCGGTAAAGACCTTGATCTCTTTTCCGTGGGAAATCATAAATTACCCCCTGCCCGAAGGCGTATGTATATTTGTGGTCAATATGAAATTGTCCATGAAATCTCTGATAACATTATAACAAAGCCTGCCACTAAATGGAAGCGTTTCAGTAAATTCTTTTCCGGTAAATATTTTACAAAATCCGCTCCAAAAATTGGAAATATTTGCCCACTTGTTCCGGGGACAAACGTCTGTTGACGGGGGACGGACGTTGGCATATACTTGTATAAAAGACAGTTTCTGACAGGAGGCGTACATATGGCGTGCATATCCATGGGGTCCATCCCCTATTTTGACGGACACTGTGACACGGTGAGCGCATGCACCCACGACGGCCGGTCCCTGCGGGAAAACGGGGGCCAGCTGGATCTGAGGCGGCTGAGCCGGTTTCAAAAGGCGGCCCAGATCTTCGCGCTCTTCGCCAACGCGGAGAAATTCCCGGCGGGGACGCTGTGGAACGAGTGCCAAAAGCAGCATGAAGTATTTTTGCGCCAGATGGCGGAAAACGCAGACCTGGCGGTCTTCTGCCGGACCGGGGCGGACGTCGCCGCCGCTCACAAGGCGGGCAGGGTAGCCGCGCTGCTGAGCGTGGAGGGGGCGGAGCTTCTGGACTGCGACCCGGAGAAGCTGGAGACGGCGGCGGGCTGGGGAGTACGGCTGGTGAACGTGACGTGGAACCATGTCAACGCCCTGTCCGGCACCAATGTGGAGCAGCCGGACCGAGGGCTCACGGACCGGGGCCGGGCCTTTGTGCAGGCGGCCTACGGGCTGGGTATCCTGCCGGACGCGTCCCACCTGTCCGATCCGGGCTTCTGGGACATGGCGGAGATGAACCTGGGACCTGTCGTGGCGACCCACTCCAACGCCCGGGCGGTCTGCGGCCACAGCCGGAACCTGACGGACGACATGTTCAAGGCCATCCGGGACAGCGGCGGCGTGGCCGGGCTCAATATGTACGAGGACTTCATCGGCGGGGCCCATACGCTGGATGACGCGGTGCGCCATGTGGACCATTTCATGGAGCTGGACGGGGCCAAGGCCCTGGCCCTGGGGGGCGACTGGGACGGGTGTGAGCTGGCCTTCGGCTGGACCGGGGTCCAGGACCTGCCGGCCCTGTGGGACGCTCTGGCGGAGCGGGGCTATGACCGGGCCTGCCTGGAGGATATCTTTTTCAACAACTGGCTGCGGGTGCTGGGATAAGGCGCACAGAGCGGGAAAGGAGACTTACCATGGCGGCGTACGCGCTGGAAAAAGAGAATAAAATGGGCACGGAGCGGATGAGCCGGCTGGTGATCGTCACCGGCGTGCCGCTGATGGTGAGTCTGCTCATCAACTCCCTGTATAACTTCGTGGACTCGGTGTTCGTCTCCCGGATCTCGGAGCAGGCGCTGACGGCCCTGAGTCTGGCTTGGCCGGTGCAGCTTTTCTGCTCGGCCCTGGGCTTCGGCAACGCCATCGGGCTCAACGCGGTGATCTCCCGGGCCCTGGGAGAGGGGGACCGGGACAAGGTGAAGCGGGCGGCGGACAGCGCGATCTTCCTGGCGGTGTGCGCCTGGGCGCTCATCTGCGTGCTGTGCCTGGCGGGCGTGCGGCGGTATTTCGACTGGCAGTCCGGCGGGGACGAGACAATCGCCGCCTATGGCCGGGACTATCTCACGGTGTGCATGTTGTTCTCCTTTGGGCAGATGGGCCAGTGGGTCTTCGACCGGTTCGTCATGGCAAGCGGCAAGAGCCACCTCTTCCTGTTCACCCTGTCCGCCGCCTCGCTGACCAATCTCGTCCTGGACCCGATCTTCATTTTCGGGCTGTTCGGCGTGCCCCGGCTGGAGGCCCTGGGGGCCGCTATCGCCACGGTGATCGGCCAGATCGTGGGGCTGCTGGCGGGCATTTTCATCAACCGCCGGTGGAACAGGGAGATACCCTTTTCTATCCCGCCCAAGCCGGACGGGAAGTGCATAAGGGAGATCCTGCGCATCGGCGTGCCCTCGTCCATGATCGACATCCTCACCGCTCTGCTCACGGTGGTGATGAATTCGCTGCTGCTGGGCTTTTCCGCCACGGCCGTGGCGGTCTACGGGGTGATGACCAAGATCCGGGGCCTGGTGACTGTGGGGACCCACGGCATCGACAACGGCCTGATCCCCATCGTGGCCTATAACCTGGGGGCGAAAAGGTACGAACGCATCGACCAGGCCATCCGCTGGGCCTGCGTGTATTCCGTCGGCATTTACGCGGTGATCTTTGCGGCGCTGGAACTGGCGCCCGGGCCGGTGCTGCGGCTGTTCGACGCCTCGGAGAGCATGTCCGCCATGGGCGTGCAGGCCCTGCGCATCTTCGCGGCGGCATGGTTTTTGTCCATTCCGGGCATGATCTACGCCGCCGCGCTGCAGGGCCTGGGCCAGGGCATGCGGAGCATGGCTCTGACCATGTCCCGGCAGGCGGCGCTGCCGGTGGCCTTCGCCCTGGCGCTGCGGCCCATGGGGTCGCTGCCGCTCGTATGGGCGGCTTTCGCCATGGCGGAGTGCGTGGGGATCCCTCTGGCGCTGGTCCTGTGGCACAAAGTCCGCCGGACCATATGAATGGGCGCTTTTCTTTCGGGACGGGGTATGGTATGATAAAGGAAAAATTATAAATGTGGATCAGGGGGATATATTATGCTCCAGGACGGCAAAATACTGGTTGGCAAGGGGGAGGACCCCGTCTATCTGCTGCCCGGGATGGCCAACCGCCACGGGCTCATCGCCGGCGCCACCGGCACCGGCAAGACCGTCACGCTGAAGGTGTTGGCGGAGGGCTTTTCCGACATGGGCGTGCCCGTGTTCCTGGCGGACATCAAGGGCGATGTGTCCGGCACGGCCCTGGCGGGCACCGACAGCGAGAAGATGCAGGAGCGGCTCAAAAACGTAGGGGTGGACCCGGCCGCGTTCAAGTATACCGGCTATCCCTGCCGGTTCTGGGATGTGTTCGGCAAGGGCGGCATCCCCGTCCGGGCCACGGTGACGGACGTGGGGCCGCTGCTGCTGAGCCGGCTTTTGAACCTGACGGACGCCCAGGAGGGCGTGCTGAACATCGCCTTCCGGCTGGCGGACGATAACGGCTGGGAGATCATCGACTTCAAGGACCTGCGGGCCATGCTGGCCTGGATGGGCGAGCACCACGGGGAATTTGCCAATACATACGGCAACGTGACCAGCCAGAGCGTGGGCGGCATCCAGCGGGCCCTGCTGGCTCTGGAGAACGACGGGGCGGTGGACTTTTTCGGGGAGCCCAGCCTGGACATCGACGACTGGATGCAGGTGTCCCCCGACGGCCGGGGCACGGTGAACATCCTCCACTGTGTGGAGCTGGCCCAGAAGCCCCTTTTGTACGCCACGTTCATGCTGTGGATGCTGTCGGAGCTGTACGAGGCTCTGCCGGAGGTGGGCGACGGGGACAAGCCAAAGCTGGTGTTTTTCTTCGACGAGGCCCATATGCTGTTTTCCGACGCCCCCAAGGCGCTGGTGGACAAGGTGGTGCAGGTAGTCAAGCTGATCCGCAGCAAGGGCGTGGGCATCTACTTCATCACCCAGAGCCCCTCCGATATCCCCGACGGCGTGCTGGCCCAGCTCAACAACCGCATCCAGCACGCCCTGCGGGCCTACACCCCCGCCGAGCAGAAGGCGGTCAAGGTGGCGGCGGCCAGCTTCCGGGCCAACCCCGCCTTTAAGACCGAGGACGCCATCGGCTCTCTGGGCACCGGCGTGGCGCTGGTATCCATGCTGGACGGCGACGGCGTGCCCACGGTGGTGGAGCAGGCCACCATCTGCCCGCCCAGCAGCTGCATGAGCGCCATGGACGCCGCCGCCAAGGCCATGCTGGTGGCCAACGACGCCCTGTACGCCAAGTACAAGGAGGCGGTGGACGACCGCTCCGCCTATGAGATCCTGAACGAGCAGGCCCAGGCCGAGGCCGCCGAGAAAGCGGAGGCCGAGGCCGTCAAGCAGGCGGAGAAAGAGGCCAAGGCCGCCGAAAAAGCCGCCAGGGAAGAGGAAAAGGCCCGCCGGGCCGAGGAACGGGCCCTCCAGGCCCAGTACAAGGCCGAGGGCCGGGACAAATACGGCCGCACCAAGATGGAGCAGAGCATCGTCAAGGCCAGCCGGAATACCGCCAAGAGCATGGGCCGGCAGCTCACCAAGTCCATCACCCGGGGACTGCTGGGCAATTCCAGCAAGAGCGTGCGCAACGCGGCCAGCCAGTTCGCCGGCAACGTGGTCAGCGACCTGATCGGGGGCTTCTTTAAGTAATCATTCATCATCCGGCGCCGCGCCGGAAGGCGCGGCGTGACCTTGGCGGAGAGGGGGCGGCAGGGATGCGCCAGGCCATCCGGGCCCGGAAAAAGCGCATATTCGACATCATCCAGATCGGCAACCGAAACGACTGGCCCAGCAGGCTTTTCGATATTGTGCTGATCGTGTTGATACTGCTGAACCTGTTTATCGCCATCTTCGCCACCTTCGACAGCTCCCGGCCCTACCACGGACTGATCGAGCGGATCGACCTGGTGACGGTGCTGGCCTTCACGGCGGAGTATCTGCTGCGGCTGTGGACGGCGGAGTTTCTGTATCCCACGGCGGGCCCCCTGCGGGCCACGGTCAAGTACATGACCTCCTTCAACGGGATCATTGATCTTCTGAGCTTCTTTCCCTATTATCTGCCGGTGTTCCTGCCCCAGGGGGCGGTGGCGTTCCGGATGTTCCGGGTGGTGCGTATCCTCCGGCTGTTCCAGGTCAACGCCTATTACGACGCCCTGAACGTGATCGGGGCGGTGCTGCGCAGCAAGCGGGACCAGCTGGTCAGCTCCATCTTCATCATCCTGGTGCTGATGACGGCCTCGTCGCTGATCATGTACGGCCTGGAGCACGAGGCCCAGCCGGAGGTGTTCGCCAACGCCTTTTCCGGCATGTGGTGGGCGGTGTCCACCCTGCTGACGGTGGGGTACGGGGACATCTACCCGGTCACGGTGGCGGGGCGCGTTTTTGGTACGATCCTGACGTTTTTAGGCGTGGGGATGGTGGCTATCCCCACCGGCATTTTGTCCGCCGGCTTCGTGGAGCAGTACCGGCGGCTGGAGAAGCTGGACAGCGTGGGCACGGACGTGCGTTTCGTCCGGCTGGAGATCGACCAGGCCCACCCCTGGCGCGGCCAGCGGGTGGATCAGCTTCCGCTGCCGCCGGATCTGGTCCCGGCGGTGATCCAACGGGGGGACCGAACGCTGCTGCCCAAGGGGGAGGAGGTCCTGCTGTCGGGGGACGGCCTGGTGCTGGCGGCGGACGCCAGCCGGGACGAGCTGGGCATCGGCCTGCAGCGGGTGGTCCTGCGCAGCCGTAACCCCTGGGTGGGCCGGCTCATCCGGGAGCTGGACATCTCCCGCAGGACGCTGATCGTGCTGGTCCGGCGGGATGGCCGGCTTTTGGTCCCCGACGGGTCCCTCCGGCTCCGGGAGGGGGATACGGTGCTGCTGTATACCCACCGGTATGTCCCGACGGACCAGAGCGAGTAGCCGCAAAAGAGAAAAAATGCTCCGGCGGGAAGCCTGTTCCCGCCGGGGCGCTTTTTGTCATTGTATGAATTTGATGACCATGACGCCGTCGATCATCTGACAGTAACCATCCTGGGGATAAACGGGCATCTGCTGGACCGTCGGCAGGGCGCTGATCTGCTCTGTCGTCAGGTCATCCGCGAAGTTGATATCCTGTCCCAAGCGGGTCAGACAGAAGTCATGCATATTCAAAGTTGAAGGAAAAGAGGTAGTGTCCCTCCATAGGCCGACCAAGTCCTGATATTCCAAGAAAGCGTCGGAGGACCATTTGAAGTCGGAATCCCCCGGCAAGCCGATGGTGACCACCGGGGTGAAGCCCGCCTCATATCCATCCTGCTTTTCCATCTCCGTCAAAATGGTATGGGCGTGAAGAAGAGAGGACTCGGTGACCATCTGTTTGTAAAAGTAGGCGCCGTTGGCAAAGCGGACGTTGCGGACCACGAGCAGGGCCAGCAAACAGAGTATGGCGCCCCGGCACAGGGCAGGGATTCTTTCGCTGGGACTTTTTGGTGGGTCCATCTGCTCCAGGGGGATCAGCAGCGCGACGTATAGCAGCAAATAGCTGAATATCATCAGTTCGTGGACCCAGTCTGTGAGCAGACACATGAGGTTCAGTCCCAGGGGCATCAGCGCTACGCATACCAGCAGCGCCGCCAGCTCCAGACCGTGGACGCGCTGCCGCCGGAGCATACGGATCCACAAAAAGCCCCCGGCCAGACCCAGCAATATGTTGCAGGTCCGCACGAGCGTGGTGACGTAACTATCATAGCCAACAAAGTATCGGACGACTTCCCAGTACGCGAGAGGGATGAGCCGCAGCCGGGCCAGCAGGCCGGCCTCCAGCACCAGCGTGGGCCGGTTGTAGTCGGTGGACATGGGCACATGCATAAGATGCTGGACCAGCACGGTCATGAGATACCACAGCCCGATGCCTGCCAGCAGGCTGACAGCGCATTTCAGCGCCCATTTCCACAGCGAGGCCAAAGACCGGCCCTGGGCCAGCTTCCAGATGATAAGCAGCAGCGCAAGACCGATGGCCACGTCTATGTATGCCTGATAGAGCCCCAGGGACAGAACAAAACAGCCCGCCGCGGGCACGAACCCCCATTTGGGACAGCGCTGCCACAGCCAGGCTCCCAGACAGCTGAAAAGCAGCGCCAGACAGTAGGGGTCGGCGGCATACAGGTATGTGGCGTTGTTGGCGATGATCGTTATATTGACGGTGAAGATGCCGCAAAGCGCCGCCAGCAGCACCGGCTTGCGGATGTTCAGCAGGGAGGCGACAAGATAGGCGGAGAGAGCCAGAAACACCAGAGAGAGCAGGCCGATCAACCAGGGGACCTGGTAGTCGCCCCGGAGGATATAGTAGATGGGCAGAAGAAAACGTCCCGCCTGGATATAGATATAAGACCAGTGGTCGGCCTGAATGATCTCGCAGCCGTCGTGGCTCTGGACCAGGTTGAAATATACGTAGGCATGAGCGGCCAGACCGAACAGCAGCGTGAAGAAAAACACCCGCTTCAGCCGGGTCAGGTCCTCCTTTACTTTTGGGATGTAAGCATTGTCCATTTTAAAACACTCTCTCGTAACAGACCCGCTCCGGGTCTTTTTCTATGGTATCGGTCAAGGTCACGTCGCCGCGGTACGCGTGACATCGGTATCACGGTTCCAGTTTGACCACCGTGACGCCGTTGATCATTTTACAGTAGCCGTCGTGTGGAAACGGGGGCATGTCCCGGACCTCCGACAGGGAGCGAAGCTCGTCGGCCTGCTGGCTGGGGACGTAGGTATTGAGCGGGTGGCCCAGAAGCATGGTGGAGTACCCCCAGAACGTGCTGTCATATGTAACGGCGGTGCTGTTCCACATCCCGGTCACAAGACTGTACTGGGAAAAGGCGTCGTCCGTTATCGTACGGGCCGCGGCGGAAAAGGGGACCTCGCCAATGAATAACACAGGGGTCACGCCGGGCTCATAATCGGGCTGTGTCTCGATGGTTTCCACAATGGAAAAGACATAGCGGCTGGACGCGTCGTAGATCATCCGCTTGTAATAATACGCGCCGTTGGCGAAGATGATATTGTGAAAGATCATGCAAGCGCAGAGAACGCCCGCCGCACCCTGGCAAAACCGGGGCCATCCGATCCGGCATTCCGGCGCGGCGGTCCCCGGCTCCTGCGCTTGGAGAAACACGGAGGACGGCTCCGCCGGCATGAGCAAAAGGACGTAAACCAGAAAATAACTGAAGTGCATCAGATCATGGGTATAGCCGGTGAAAAGGACGCAAACAAAATTGAGCCCTAATGGCAGCAGCGTCATGCATAGAAGCAGAAAAGCCAGCTCCCGGCCCCGGACAGGCCGCCGGCGGATGCAGCGGACCCACATGCACAGGCCGAGCAGTACTATCAGCAGTCGAAAAAGGCACGGCGCGAGGGTATTGTACGTCCGCAAAGGGGAGAAGAAAAACGCGGCAAAGTTGAGGTAGGCATACGGTATGCGCTTCACGACGGAGAGGATGCTGTCGTCAAAGAGCTGGGTCAGTCCGTTGTAGTCGGAACTCAGTGCCGTATGCGTCAGGGCCAGCGAGAGCTTAACGACCAGATAATAGCATATGCCGCCGGCCAATATGCTCAGTCCATACCGCAGCGCCCGCCGCCACAGGGCGGGGAACGTCTCGCCCTCCATGACGGCTTTTATGAGCAGCAGCAGCGCCAGACCGATGGCTACGTCTATATTGGCCTGGTACAGGCCCATGGTCATGACGAGCAGCGGAACAGCGGCAAGAAAGCCCCATTTTTCAAAACGTTCCCACAGCCACACCCCTGTACAGGCGAGCAGCGGCGCCAGCATATATGTATCCAGCGTGTAGATATAGGTGGCGGTGGTTGCCGTGATGGTAAGGTTGGTGGAGAAAATGCCGCAGGCCAGGATCACAGATATCCGGCGGCGGATGCCGGTTACTTGTAGAATAAAATAGATGGCCAGAGACTGATATAAAATGGAAAGTATCCCTATCAGCCAGGGAGCCGGGATCCGGCCCCTGATCAGCCAGTAGACCGGCTGCATGAACCGGCCGTTAGACAATTGCAGGGAGACCTCGGAGTCTGTTGCGACCAGGTAGCACAGCCCATCGTGGCTGGGGGCGAAAGCAAAATACATATAGGCGTGGGCGGCCAGACCGAAGACCAGGGTCCAGAAAAATACCCGCTTCAGTCTGGGGATATCGTCCTTGAACCGGGGCATATATGTATCCTCCTTGTCAAAATACCTTTTCGTAACAGACCCGCTCCGGGTCTTTTTCTATGGTATCGGTCAAGGTCACGTCGCCGCAGTATTCATAGCCCCGCCTTTCCAGCAGGCCCCGCATGGCGGCGTTATCGACGTGGGTGTCCACCCGGACGCTGCCGACGCCCCGGCCCAGGGCCAGATCCTCGCAAAGCTGCATCATCTCGTCCGCCAGCCCCCGACCCCGGTAGGCGGCCTTCACCGCCGTCCGGTGGACGGTGGCGTAGGGCTGATCCTGGGTCTTCCACTGGCCCCGGATGCGGGCGTAATCCGCCTCCGGCGTCATGTACAGACTGACCACCCCGGCGGGGGCGCCGTCGTGGGTGAACAGCCAGCAGCCCCCCTGGGCGATGTCCCGGGCGAACACCTCCGCGTTGGGAAAGCCGTTCTGCCACTGATTCACGCCGCACGCTTTCATATAGGCCGACGCCTCCGCCGTGATGCCAAGCAGATCGGGGATATCCTCCGCTGTGGCCGGGCGGCAGTCATAGGTGAGCTTTTCCCGGCCGGTGAGCCGGTCCACGGTGCGCTTGTCCGCCTGGGTCTGAGGCTGGAAGGCCTCGAAAAGGTCCGGCCGGCGCTCCTTGGTGCGGATGAGCTGCTGCTCCCGCCGCCAGGCCTCGATGTCCTTATGGACCCCCTGGCGCAGCACCTCCGGCACCGTGAGCCCCTCCCAGGTCTCCGGCCGGGTGTACTGGGGGTACTCCAAAAGCCCCTCCCAGTGGCTCTCGCCCATGTAACAGGCCGGGTCCGACAGCACCCCCGGTACCATCCGGCACACGCTGTCCGCCACGGCCATGGCCGGGATCTCCCCACCGGTCAGCACGTAGTCGCCGATGCTCAGCTCCTCGTCGCAACAAAGCTGGATGAACCGCTCGTCCACGCCCTCGTAGTGGCCGCAGACCAGAACCAGATGATCGTACTCCGACACCAGCCGCCGGGCGTGGCCCTGGTCGAACCGGGCCCCCTGGGGGGACATGTAGATCACCCGCCGGCGGCGGGGCCCCGCCTGGGCCGTCACATGGTCCAGACAGGCCTTCAGCGGCTGGGCCATCATCACGCAGCCCCAGCCGCCGCCGTAGGGATAGTCGTCCACCTGCTGCTGTTTGTTGTCGGTGAAATCCCGTATCTG